>DPCD01000026.1:381-3489 GCA_003516765.1 Clostridiales bacterium
TGGAGCAGCAGCTCGCGCATCTCATCGCGCGAACGCCGGTATTCGGCATACGCCGCCTTTTTTTCGGCAAGCAGCTTGGCATATTCCTCCTGCAAGCTCTTGACGGTGGGGAGTTTTTTGACGTTCAGCTCTTGAAACGCCCGTTTTGCACTGCGATGCAGCAGGATCTCCGCCTCATGCTCTGCCAGAAACTTTTTTGTATAACCGCTTGCTTTGTACGCATCGAAAGTCTTTTTCGTTTTTGCAAAGTTGACGATATGCCCCCGCAGAACGGCGATCTCCGCCATGCGCGCCTCTGCCGATTTGATCTGCGCAGACAGCGCATGGAACTGCTCCGTCGCTGCCTGTGTTTTCTTCTTCAAATCGGCATAATTCATCAGATCGTGTTCTTTCAGATATGTCATCGTCTGACCGAGCTGCTTTGCGTTAAACTTGGATGCCCAGCGTTGGTAGCCGACGCCCTTACCGGCACGGATTTTAGCGTCAACGTCAATTAACAGGCTCGGCGTTTTAGGCGCACCGGTTACAACCGATCTCTGCGGCATATGCTCCCGTTTGCCGAGGATGGTATCCAACAGCGCAGCTTCCAGATAGTCCGCACCAAGCCGGTCGGCGCGGATGAAGCGTTCCCAGCCTGCGCCTCGAAAGGAAAGCGTTTTTCCACGCCGTTTGACCTCGCAGCCGTTTTCGGCAAGCAGTGCAACAAACGCATCCCAGTCGGCAGGCTTTTGGGAAAGCGCAGCGTCGATTGCACTGCGTACTTGTTCCAGTTGCGTCGGCTCTGCACGTTCGCCGCGCCACTTGTTGTAGCTTTTGCCGTGCCGGTTTGGATGCTCAACAATAGACAAACCGTTCTCCGCGCAGATCAGATCGCTAAGATGACGGACAGCCTTGGTGCTGCCCCAAAAGTTGCGAAATTTCCGGTCGCAGGAGAGCGCGGTGGAGTTCCAGATGATGTGATTGTGAATGTGCTTTTTGTCGATGTGCGTGCAGACGATATAGGCATGATTGCCCTTGAGAAAACGCTCCGCAAATTCGCAGCCGAGGCGATTGGCTTCCTCCGGCGTGATCTCGCCGGGCTTGAACGACTGCCGCACATGATACGCAATCACGTCGTTTTCCTGTTTTCTGCCGGTGCTGGTCTGATAGCGCCGCTTGGAAAAGCAAAACTCCGCGTCTGCGATTTCGGGGTTACACTGAAAGCAGGTAACGAGCCTGCCCTGATCGGTCTTTTCTGCATCTTTGACATATTCCAGAATGTCGCTGACCGCCGTGCCGACGCTCCGCCCCTTTCCGATGTGCAGCGGCATGATGCGAGTCGTTGCCATACGATTCCTCCTTTCGATAAAAAAGCAAGAGCGCCGGAACACGTCCGGCGCTCATTTGCAGATTTAATGGTAAACACGGTTTTGAATGAATCCCCGCAGCGATTGCAGCAGTGCAAGCAGCCTTGTAGCAAGCATTGGGATACCGAGCGGACTGACGAGGAACGCAATTATCAGCAGAATAATTCCGTTCTTTACGGACTACGTCACCAACACGGCAACGCCAAGAATGCTGACAAGCGCGGATGCAAGACCAAACACCCACGACGCGCAATAGAGGATGCCGCCGCAGAGCCAGACAAATACAGCCAGCACCGCAACAACGGGAGCAAAGAGCAGCTTCAAAAGAAATCTCATAAGAGGACCTCCTTGTATGTTCTGAGTTCATCATATCTGCGCACGGAGAAAAGCGCAAGGATGCGGACGCTCAATCAAGTTTAGATAGGACACGCAAAATCTCTTTTGCGGATTCCCACAACTGCGCTTGATTCTGCCGGAGGTCCGCCAGATCTTCCGGGTAAATGCGCCCCGTTTCGTTGGCGCGCCGCGCAAGCTGGTTGAGATTGTTGCTGGAGCGGCGCAGCAGCGACACCATCTCCCGCAGCTCCGGCAGATCGAGCTGGACTACATAGCCGTCAATGGCGATCTTGCGAAGATAGGCGCTCATGTTGTTCGTGCCGAGCTGCGCCATCTTTGCCTCGATCTGGTCACGTTCCTCCGGCGTCACATAGAACATCAGCGGAATGGTGCGGCGGCGCTTTTTCATCGGGCATCCCGATCTCTCTTTGAAGATGCAGACCGTTCGGCGGCGCGGGCAGGTGTGCCATGCAGCTTTTCCCGAACGGAGACTTTTTGCTGGCTGCGCTGTTGTTCTGCCGCGAAATCCTTGCGCACCTGATTTGTAAACAGATCCAGCAGTCCGGGGTTGCAGCGGTCAACAAGAATATTCAGTTGATCCTCGCAAATGGGAATTGTCTGCGCCCATGTTTTGTTTTCCGGGCTGATGCGGCCATCATAATTTTTGATGCGGATCGTATTTGCCAGCACAAACATGGTGCGGTCAAAGCCGAACGTATCAATGACGGCTTTGGATGCCTCCCGCACGTCTTTCAGACTGTTATCCTGATACGCGGCAGCAATGGCATCTTCGATCATATTCTTGCAAGCCGCGCTGATGCGCAAAGACGCGGTGTAGTGTTCCATTTCATTATGTGCGACAGCATAGGCTGCGTCGTGGAGATAAAGCGGCGCTTGATGTCTGTCAATGATCGTATTTGCGCGACTTGCCATACTTTCCCGCACAACGTCCATGTAGTCTGTTTCGCGGCTTTCAAATTCTTTGAAAACATCTGCCAACGGTGTCGGTGAGGATAGCAGCGCCCACGCCTGCTCAAAACTCAAATCGTTATCTTCCAGTGTCATTAGAATGTCCTCGCGGGTGGTGTATTCGTAGGTGTGATTCAAGATTTCCTCCGGCGGCTGGTGCAGCAGCCAGTCACGGTATCGTTCCTGCTCAGCAAACATTTTCTCGTACAGTTGCGTGTTTATCGTTTCGGTGTTCATCGTGATACCTCCATTTCTTTGTGCTTTGGTTTTGAATTTGTCTGCTCCGGCAGCGGGGCGTGGAGCTTTTGCAGGATAGACGGGCGTGTGGATTTGGCAACAGCTTCGGTATCTCCGGCAAGCCGTTCCATCGGCATTTTATCGTCAATGTTCAGCTCTGCGTTGAGTTCGGCAAGACGCGCGGATTTTACGTGCAGTTCTTCCTCCTGCGGGAACGGTC
>DPCD01000026.1:3700-4237 GCA_003516765.1 Clostridiales bacterium
CCTGCGGGAACGGCTTGCCAAGCTCCGTTTTGGCGGCTTCCATCTGCGCATACAAATTCTCCAGATACACTTTTTGTGAGTTCAGCCGCGCCGGGATCGCGTTCAGCACATTGTCGATACGGGTGAGGTTGCCTCTGGCGTCCTTGCCAAGCTCGACCCGGTGCGACATCTGCCCTTTGAGTGTCAAAATGCAATCCATATAAAAGCCCTCCGCTGTGAGTGCGGTCTGGAATCCGCGATAGCTGCCGACCGGCACAGGCTCGGAATCCTTAACCTCTTTGAACGCTTCCAGCAGCGCAGCACCGGCATTATCCTTGTCTGTCAGAAGATCACCCTTGACCTCCATTCCGGCAAAGCCGTCTGTGGGATGCGGATGTGCCGCCACGGTCTGCATATCTGTTTCCAGACCGGCGATGGCATTTTTCGCTGCTTCAATCTGCTCCGGGAAGTAGCGCAGAAGATTGTCCTCCAGCTTATATTGCTGACTTTGATGGCTGGCGCGCATCAGCTTCAAGCGGGCAACGTCCACATCCAAGT
>DPCD01000135.1:0-2815 GCA_003516765.1 Clostridiales bacterium
GACGGCGCGCAGTCGCTGACCCCCGCGCAGTTTGCAGAGCTTTCCGCAAAGGTCATGAAGGTACGGGAGGCTGTTTCACAATGAGAGCCGGAATTGTCGGTCTGGGTCTGATCGGAGGCTCGTTTGCAAAGGCATACAGCGAGGCAGGACATGAGGTCCTCGCCTTTGACCGCGACGAGAGCGTTCTGTCCT
The DNA here is from genome assembly GCA_003516765.1 of Clostridiales bacterium. GTDB lineage: Bacteria > Bacillota > Clostridia > Oscillospirales > Oscillospiraceae > CAG-170. Next base: position 193 of record DPCD01000135.1, read on the forward strand.
TTGCACAAATTGAAGGCGCGGTCTCCGCGCCGCTCACCAAAGAGAACATCGGCACGTGCGACATCGTCCTCGTTGCCATCTACCCCGAAGCCGCCATCGCATACGTCACGCAAATGGCGCCGTACATCGGCAAAAAGCCGATGGTCATTGACTGCTGCGGTACCAAGCGCGTGGTCTGCCGGGCACTTTTCCCGCTGGCGCAGGAACACGGCTTTACCTACCTCGGCGGGCACCCGATGGCAGGCACGCACAACTCGGGCTTTAAATACGCGCGGGCAAATCTGTACCACGGTGCACCGATGGTCCTCGTCCCGCCGGTCTTCGACGACATTGACCTGCTGCAGCGCGCCAAGGACCTGCTTGCCCCGGCAGAATTTGAAAAATTCTCCGTCACCACGGCGGAAGAACACGACCGGATGATCGCCTTTACCTCGCAGCTGGCGCATGTGGTCTCCAATGCCTACATCAAAAGCCCCACGGCGGGCAGCCACAAGGGTTTCTCTGCCGGCAGCTACAAGGATATGACGCGCGTGGCGTGGCTCAACCCGCAGATGTGGGCAGAGCTGTTTCTGGAAAATCGCGATTATCTGATGCAGGAGCTTTCCGTTCTGTCCGAAAATCTCGCCGCCTATCAGAAGGCGCTGGAAACGCAGGACCTTGCGGGGCTTACAAAGCTGCTGGACGACGGAAAGCGGCGCAAGGAGGAGGTTGACGGCAGATGAAAACCATCCATGTAAACGCTTCGAAAAGCTACGATATCCTGATTGAGCGCGGCATTCTCGAGCGTGCGGGCGAAGAAATCAAGAAAGTCTGCGGCGCGGGCGAGGCGCTGATCGTCAGCGACGACACCGTCTGGGGTCTTTTTGGCGAAGCAGTGCTCGCTTCGATGCAAAAAGCCGGGTTCGACGTAACCAGTTTTACCTTCCCCCATGGCGAGCAGTCGAAGAATCTCTCGGTCTACGCCGACATTTTAAATGCGCTTGCTGCGCGGCACCTGTCGCGCAAGGGTCTTGTTGTTGCGCTCGGCGGCGGCGTGGTCGGAGATATGGCTGGCTTTGCCGCGGCGACCTACCTGCGCGGGGTCCGGTTCGTACAGATTCCGACAACGCTTCTGTCGCAGGTCGACTCCTCGGTCGGCGGCAAGACGGCGGTCGATCTTCCGGCGGGCAAAAATCTCGTCGGCGCATTCTGCCAGCCGTCGCTGGTTCTCTGCGACCCGCATGTTCTGTCTACCCTCCCCGATCCTGTTTTCTATGACGGCTGCGCCGAGGTAATCAAGGCGGCGATGCTCAAAAGCCATGCTTTTTTTGAGGACCTGCAGAAAACGCCGCCGCGTGAGCAGCTTGAACACATGCTGGAGTTCTGCATCTCGATGAAGCGCGATGTCGTCGAGGAAGACGAGTTCGACACCGGCGCGCGCCAGTATTTAAACCTCGGGCACACGTTCGGTCACGCGGTGGAAGCCGCCAGCGCGTTTTCCATCAGCCACGGCTGCGCGGTCTCCATCGGCATGGTCATGATGACGCGCGCCGCAGTGAAGAAAGGCTACTGCAAAGAAGATACCCTTGAGCAGCTGATTGCGCTTCTGAAGCAGTATCATCTGCCGACAGAGGATCCCTATCCTGCGCTTTCTCTTCTGGGTATTGTGCGCAGCGACAAAAAGACCATGGGCGGTACGGTGACGCTCGTCGTTCCCGAAAAAATCGGGCGCTGCACGCTCGTTCCTGTTCCGGTCTGCGACGTTCTCGACTGGCTCACCGCCGGAGGCGCGCAATGAACCGCGTGGTTGCGCCGGGCAGTCTTTCCGGCAGCTTCCGCGCGCCCGCATCCAAATCGCACGCGCACCGGCTTCTGATCTGCGCCGCGCTCGGCAAAACGCCCGTCACGGTTTCGTGCGATACCTTTTCCGACGACATTCTTGCCACCATCGACTGCTTAACCGCGATGGGCGCGCAAATCACGCACGAAGAAAGCCGCATTTCCGTCACGCCGGTCTTTGCAAGCCGGAAGCCAGATGGATTATGTAAACTTCCCTGCCGGGAAAGCGGCTCGACGCTTCGCTTTCTTCTGCCTGTTCTGGGCGCGCTGGGGCTTTCCGGCGTGTTTCAGATGGAAGGCAGACTCCCCGAGCGTCCGCTGCACCCGCTGGACGAGGTCTTGACGGCGCACGGCATGGTCCTTCGGCGCGATGGCTCTGCGCTTTATGTTTCCGGGCAGCTGCAGCCGGGGCGCTTTTCCCTTCCCGGCGATGTGTCGTCGCAGTATCTGTCGGGGCTGTTATTTGCCCTGCCGCTGCTGGAAGGCGACAGCACGCTGGAAATTACGGGCGCACTCCAATCGGCAAGCTACTTTTCCATGACGCAGGACGCCGTTTTAAAATCCGGAATCCGCTTTTCCAAAAACGGAAACCACTTTTTTATTCCCGGAAACCAGCGCTACGTGCTCCCGGACGGCTGCAGCGCCGAGGGAGACTGGTCCGGCGCGGCATTTTTCCTCTGCGCGGGCGCACTGTCTCCAACCGGTATTCTTGCGACCGGTCTGAACGCGCAGAGCGGTCAGGCGGACCGGGCGGTTCTCGAGCTTCTGCGCGCGTTCGGTGCAGAGGTTCAGACGCAGGCAGACG
>DPCD01000135.1:3003-7969 GCA_003516765.1 Clostridiales bacterium
TTCTGGTTCGAAGCGCGCCGCTTCACGGCATTTCCATTGACGCAGGTCCCATCCCGGATTTAATCCCTGCCATCGCTGCCGTCGCCGCCTTAGCGCGCGGCAAAACCGAAATCCGCAACGCCGCAAGGCTCCGCCTCAAGGAATCCGACCGGCTGCACACCGTCGCCGAGACCGTGCGTGCCCTTGGAGGGCAGGCGCAGGAGCTTCCGGACGGCTTGATTCTCACGGGCTGCCCGCAGCTTTCAGGCGGCAGCGCCGATTCCTTCGGCGATCACCGCATCGCCATGCTGGCGGCAGTTCTCGCAGGCGGCTGCAAAGCGCCCGTCACGGTGCTGGGCGCACAATGCACGTCCAAATCCTATCCCGCGTTCTGGGAAACTCTGGACACACTGAAAGGAGACCCTACATGAGCAGCTTTTATCATGGCGAGGTTCTGGAGCTTTCCATCTTCGGGCAATCACACAGCGCGGCAATCGGCATGAGCCTTTCGGGTCTTCCTGCCGGCTTCGCGATTGACATGGACGAGCTTTCCGCATTTCTTCGCCGGCGCGCCCCCGGGCAGAACGCCTGGTCCACGCCGCGAAAGGAGGCAGACGCCCCGGAGTTTCTTTCAGGTCTCGTCGGAAACGTAACCTGCGGCGCGCCGCTCAGCGCTATCATCCGAAACACCAACACCCGTTCGCAGGACTACCAAAACCTCATAGACGTGCCACGTCCCGGGCATGCCGACTGCACCGCACAGGTCAAATTCGGCGGCTTTCAGGATGTCGCGGGCGGCGGGCATTTTTCCGGCAGGCTGACGGCGCCGCTTTGCATCGCGGGCGGCATCTGCAAGCAGCTGCTGCATGAAAAGGGCATCGAGGTCATGGCGCGCATTGACGCCATTGCCGGAATCCGGGACACAGCCGAATTTGATGCGCCGGTCGCGCAGAAGGATTTCCCCGTGACGAGCGACGAAGCTGCCGGGAAAATGAAGGCAGCCATTGCGCAGGCGCGCGCGGAGGAAGACTCCGTCGGCGGGGTCATTCAGTGCCGCATGCTCGGCGTTCCGGCTGGGCTGGGCGAGCCGATGTTCGGCGGTCTGGAAAACCGGATCAGCCAGCTCGTCTTTGCCATCCCCGCCGTCAAGGGCATTGAATTCGGTCTCGGCTTCGAGGCAGCAAAGCTGCGCGGCAGCGAGAATAACGACGCCTACCGCATGGAAAACGGCAGCGTCGTCACGGAGACAAACCACTGCGGCGGCATTCTCGGCGGCATTTCCAACGGCATGCCGATCGTCTTCCGCGCCGCCGTCAAGCCCACGCCGTCCATCGGAAAGCCGCAGGACTCGGTCCGTCTTTCCGAAAAGCAAAACGAAGTGCTCCATATCCATGGCAGGCACGACCCGTGCATCGTCCCGCGCGCGGTGCCGTGCATGGAAGCTGCCGCAGCAATCGCAATCTTTGACGCACTCGCTGCATCTGGAACTTACAGGAGGTAATGAATCATGAATTTGGAACAATCCCGCAAAACCATTGACGAAATCGACAGCCAGCTGACAAAGCTCTTTGCCGAGCGCATGTCCTGCGCCGCGGAGATTGCCGCGTACAAAAAGGAAAACAACCTTCCCGTTCTGGACGCCGGCAGAGAGCGCCAGAAGCTTGCCGCCATCTCCGAGCTGGTGCCGGAGGAGCTGGAAAACAGCGCCAGATGCCTGTATTCTCTCATCTTCTCGCTGAGCCGCGCGTACCAGCACCGGCTGCTCGGCAACGACGCGGAGCTTCCCAAAAAAATCGCCGCTGCCATCGAGCAGACCCCCAATCTCTTCCCGCCCAAAGCGATGGTCGCCTGCCAGGGCGTGGAGGGCGCATACTCTCAGATCGCCTGCGAAAAACTCTTCCAGGCGCCGAACATTCTGTATTTCTCGAACTTTGAGGCGGTCTTCTCGGCAATCGAGAAGGGTCTTTGCCAGTACGGCATCATTCCGCTGGAAAACAGCACGGCAGGCTCGGTCAACAAGGTCTACGACCTGATGCTCCAGCACGAATTTTCCATCGTCCGCAGCACGCGGCTCAAGGTCGACCACAGTCTGCTTGTCCGTCCCGGCACAAAGCTTTCCGATATCCGTGAGGTCTACTCGCATGAGCAGGCAATCGGTCAGTGCCAGGAATTTTTGAAGACGCTGCCGGATGTGCAGATCATCCGCTGCGAAAACACGGCGGCAGCAGCAAAATTTGTCGCCGAGAGCGGCAGAAACGATGTCGCGGCGCTTGCCTCGCGTACCTGCGGTGCGCTCTACGGGCTCACGGCGCTTGCCGAGTGCGTGCAGGATCAGGGCAACAACTATACCCGCTTTATCTGCATCAGCAAGAATCTGGAGATCTATCCGGGCGCGGACCGCACAAGTCTTCGCATGGTGCTCGCGCACAAGCCGGGCGCACTGTATCAGGTGCTCTCGCTCTTCAACGCCCTCGGCATCAACCTCAACAAGCTCGAAAGCCGCCCGATTCCGGAGCGCGACTTTGAGTTTGCCTTCTATTTTGACCTCGACACGTCGATCTACTCCCCCGACTTTTTGCAGCTTATGGCAGAGCTTCCTGGCATCTGCGAGCAGTTCTCGTATCTCGGAAGCTACAGCGAGGTAATCTAGGATGCTGCGCTGCGGACTGCTCGGCAGGAAGCTCGGTCACAGCTATTCCCCTCAGATTCACCGGGAACTGTCCTGCTATGAATACAAGCTCTATGAAAAAGAGCCGGAAGAACTGGAGGCGTTTCTGAAATCCGGCGCGTTCGACGGGCTGAACGTCACGATTCCCTACAAAAAAGCCGTTATGGCGTATCTCGACGAAATCTCCCCGGAAGCCGCCGCCATCGGAAGCGTCAACACGATTGTAAACCGCGGCGGCAAACTCACCGGCTACAATACCGACGCCTTCGGTTTTTCGTGGCTGCTGCAGAAAAGCGGGGTCGAGGCTGCGGACAAAAAGGCTCTGGTCTTCGGCTCCGGCGGCGCATCGGTCACGGTCTGCCACGTTCTGAAAAGCCTCGGCGCAGACCCTGTCGTCGTCATTTCGCGCACCGGCGAAAACAACTACGAGAATCTGGACCGGCATCTGGACGCGAAGCTGCTGATCAACGCGACGCCTCTTGGCATGTACCCGAATAACGGCGAAAGCCCCGTCGATCTGACGCGCTTTTCCGCGCTCGACGGCGTTCTGGACGTGGTCTATAACCCCGCACGAACCGCTTTGATGCTGCAAGCCGAGCAGCTCGGTATTCCGCATGCGAGCGGGCTATCGATGCTCGTGGCGCAGGCGAAAAAGGCTTGCGAGTATTTTACGGGGAATCCGGTTCCGGACGCGGAAATTGACCGCATTGAACGGCTTTTGTCCCGCCAGATGGAAAACATCATTCTTATCGGCATGCCCGGCTGCGGCAAAAGCTCCGTCGGAAAGGCGCTTGCCGCCGCGCTCAACCGGACGTTTCTCGATGCGGACGAGGAAATCGTCCGCCGCGCGGGCTGCTCCATTCCGGAGATTTTCGCCGCGCAGGCAGAAGCGGGCTTCCGCCGTGCGGAGTCTGCGGTGCTTGCCGATCTCGGCAAACAGTCCGGCATCGTCCTTGCAACCGGCGGCGGCTGCGTCACGAGACCCGAAAACTATCCGAGCCTTCATCAGAACGGGTGCATCGTTTGGCTGACGCGCGACCTTTCCCTGCTGCCGACAGACGGACGCCCCATGTCGCAGGCAAATCCTCTGGAGGCGCTCTGGGAAACACGGAAAGCGCTCTACGAGCGGTTTTCCGACTTCAAAATCGCCAACGACGGCACAATTTCTGAATGCGTAAACGCCATTGAGGAGGCGCTGCTATGAGAATTCTGATCATCAACGGACCGAACCTCAATCTTCTGGGGCTGCGCGAACCGGCAATTTACGGCACGCAGAACTATGCTGCGCTTGAAGCGTTCTGCAAGGACGCCTGCCGGGAGGCGGGGTTTGACTGCGAGGTGTTCCAGTCGAACCACGAAGGCGCAATTGTGGATAAAATCCAGCAGGCTTACGGCGTGTTTGACGGCATTGTGATCAACCCCGCCGCCTACACGCACACCAGCGTCGCAATTCTGGACGCGCTGAAGGCGGTTGCGCTTCCGGCAGTCGAGGTGCATCTTTCCGATGTGGACGCACGCGAGAGTTTCCGCCATGTGTCCTATGCCGGTATGGCTTGCTTTGCCCGTTTCACGGGGTTAGGCTTCGAGGGCTACCGGCAGGCGGTACTGGCGCTCAGGGATCGCCTGAACGCAGACTGAAAGCTAACCAAAGGTTACTGTTCTTTCTTCTTTCCCCGCGGTACACTTGCTGTGTATCGTGGGGTTTTTCTGCACATTTGAACGCCCCACCGGCTCTTGGACCGTATTCCGGAGATTGAAGGAGGAACCTATGAAAAAGAAACTAGCATTGCTGCTTGCGGCGCTTTGTTTGCTGCTGGCTCTGACCGGCTGCGGCGAAAAAGAACAGTCCGTATACGTCACGCTTTACAACCAGAGCGGACACGACATTACGTCCGTCTGCATCACCCCCGCGTCCAGCGACGACTGGGGCGAGAATTTCCTGGATGAGACGCTTGCCGACGGCGCCGGCGTCACGATCGGTCTCGGCACCTACAAGGAATCCGAGGTTCCCACCGAGTGGAACATCCTCGTCTACGGCGAAGAAGATTGCATTCTATACGAAACAGATGTCGACGAGGTCGATTTCACGATGCACGACGGCGACTGCGTCGTGTTCCAGTCCCCGGAAGAGGCGATCAGCATCGTTGTCTGCACCGACGCAGAGTATCAGGAGCTTTATGCCGACTACACCCCCGGCACAGCTGCCGAGGAAGTCGAGGAAGCTGCCGGTATGGACGTCAATGAAATGGGCGACGCCGGCGATATCTCCGGCTACACCGGCTGCTGGAAGCTGGACAACGAGCCGTTCTATTTCGTCAT
>DPCD01000052.1:0-7527 GCA_003516765.1 Clostridiales bacterium
CAGCCGTTGGCCAGGAAATCGTCAATGATGAGGACATGGTCCTCCGGGGTGAGGAACTTTTTGGAGACGATGACGTTGTAGATCTTCTTGTGGGTAAAAGACTGGATCTTGGTCTCGTAGTTATCGTAATCCAGGTTGATGCTCATGGACTTTTTGGCAAACACCACCGGCACGTTGAACTCGCTGGCCACCACGGCGGCAATGCCAATGCCGCTGGCCTCGATGGTGAGCACCTTGTTGATGGGCTTGCCCTCAAACAGGCGCTTCCACTCCCGGGCCATCTCCTTGAACAGTGGGATGTCCATCTGGTGGTTGATGAAACTGTCTACCTTGAGCACATTGCCCTCGCGGACAATGCCGTCCTTGCGGATGCGATCTTCCAGCATTTTCATAACTCTGCACGTTCCTCCCAGTGACTCTCAATTTTTTATTTTACCAAGTATACCGGAACCACCCGGGGTTTGCAAGGTGTTTTATACCCAAATTTGACAAAAAAGCGCATGGAATTTCAGTCTTAGCTCCAAAGAGTATGACTTTGATTGTTCTTTTGCGTCCGGGGGCGATTTTTCCGGCCTGCGGGCTTGTTTTCTGGAAAAATTCGAGTATACTGGAAGCAATCAGCCGGGGGATTCTGTGCTGCCCCGGCCAACAGGGTGCGGCTGTTTTGCAACGAACCAGCCGCTGGGGAGAAGGAGTGGACCCGTATGAAAACAGGATTGATCATGGAAGGCGGTGCCATGCGGGGCATGTTCACGGCGGGCGTGCTGGACGTTCTGATGGAGAACGGCCTTGTGACCGATGGTGCGATCGGCGTGTCGGCCGGCGCGGTGTTTGGCTGCAACTACAAATCACACCAGATCGGCCGCGTCATCCGCTACAACACCGAGTACTGCAACGATAAGCGCTACGCCAGCTTTAAAAATCTGGTCAAAACGGGCAACCTGTACAGTGAGCAGTTCTGCTACCACGAGGTGCCCGAAAAGCTGGATCCGTTCAACGAGGCGGCCTTTGCCGCCTCCCCCATGGATTTCTTTGTGGTCTGCACCGATGTGAAAACGGGCGAGCCCATCTATCACAAGTGCCGCAAGGGCGACGCTGAGGATGTGCTCTGGATGGAAGCCTCGGCTTCCATGCCGCTGGCGGCCAAAATCGTCAAGATCGGCCATTACGGCCTGCTGGACGGCGGCGTGGCGGACTCCATCCCGGTGCGGTTCTTTGAGTCCATCGGGTACAAGCGCAATCTCATCATCCTGACCCAGCCCAAGGGCTACGTCAAAAAGAAGAACAAATTCCTGCCCGCCATCCGGGCCAAATATTTCCGCTACCCCGCCTTTGTGGAGGCTGTGGCGGACCGCCATGAGCGGTATAACGAGACCCTGAGCTACATCTCGATGCTGGAGCAGGCCGGCAAGGATTATGTCATCCGCCCGCCCATCCCGCTGGAGATCGGTGCCATGGAGCGGGACCCCGCCCAGCTGCGCCGCGTCTATGAGACCGGCCGGGCCGTGGCTCAGATCCAGGTCGAGAAGATCCGGGATTTTTTGAATGCCGTGAAAGCAGCTCCTGAGACCTGATTTGCAAAACAAAAGAGGCTGTTGCAAAATGGTGCAACAGCCTCTTTTATTTTTACTTTGTAAACTTTCCCAGCAGGGTCACCGCCAGCACAATGACGCCGATGACCAGGAAGATGCCCAGCATTCCGATGAGCAGGATGGGCAGCGTGGTCTCCCACGAAAGTAAATGCAGCATGTTTTTCCTCCTTTGTTCACGCGCCCAGCAGGGTGAGCAGCAGCCCGCCTGCAATGACGGAAGCGATCTGGCCCGAGACATTGACGCTGATGGAATACATGAGCAGGAAATTCTGGTTATCCTCTTCCAGTCCCATTTTGTTGACCACCCGCCCGCTCATGGGGAACGCGGAAATGCCCGCCGCGCCGATCATGGGGTTGATCTTCTTTTTGAGGAACAGATTCAGGAATTTCGCGAACAGGACGCCGCCTGCGGTGTCGAACACGAACGCAAAAAGCCCCAGTCCCAGAATCAGCAGCGTCTGCGGCTGCAGGAACTTTTCCGCCTGCATCTGCGACGCGATTGTCAACCCCAGGAAGATCGTCACAAGATTTGCCAGTACCTTCTGCGCCGTTTCGGAAAGCGAGTTCAGAACGCCGCACTCACGAATCAAATTGCCGAACATCAGAAAACCCACGAGGCTGACCGATGCCGGCGCAACCACACCCGCAACAATCGTCGTCAGAATCGGGAACAGAATCCGCGTCGTTTTGCCGACCGACTTCTGCTCATAGGGCATGCGGATCAGCCGCTCCTTCTTTGTGGTCAGCAGCCGGATGACCGGCGGCTGGATGATCGGCACCAGCGCCATGTAGGAATACGCCGCAACCATGATTGCACCCAGATACTGCGACTGCAGCTTCTGCGCCACAACGATAGCCGTCGGTCCGTCTGCAGCGCCGATGATGGCAATGGACGCAGCGTCCGGAAGGTCAAAGAACATACCGGCAAGACACAGCGTGAAGAAAATGCCGAACTGCGCCGCCGCACCGAAAATCATAAGCTTCGGGTTATTCAGCAGCGGACCGAAATCGATCATTGCGCCGATGCCGATGAACAGAATCAGCGGAAACAGCTCGTTTGCAATGCCAGCGTCATACAGAACGCTCAGTGCGCCCCGTTCCAGCTGCCCGGACACCCACTGGTCAATCGCACCGGACATTGGAAGGTTTACCAGAATCGCGCCGAAGCCCATCGGCAGCAGCAGACTCGGCTCCATGTCCTTTGCGATGGCAAGGTAAATAAGTAACCCGCCGATTGCCCACATAACCACCTGCTGCCACGTGAGATTTCCCAGATTGCTGTACAGAATTTCCATACATGTCTCCCCTTTTCTGAAAACTGTGTGCGAAGGAAGCCGCCCGCAGGCGAAGTCTTTTCGTCATAAATGACGAAAAAAACTCTGATTGCCGCGCTTTGCGCAGCAATCAGAGTTTTGCCATTTCATCCAGCAGCGGGTCCTGCGGACCGTCCTGACGCCATCTGTCGCGATTTCTCGCCGGCTACTTCCTCTTATGCACTTATCTACGCCAGTATACTGCGGCGCATCCGCAATTGCAAGAGAATTCTGCCGGAATTCACAAATTCTTAGCAATTATTTATTCATAGCGCAGCGCCTCGATGGGGTCCATCATTGCCGCCTTGTTTGCCGGGTAATAGCCGAAGAACACGCCGACCGCCAGAGAAAAGCCAAATGCCAGTGCAATCGCGCCGATGCCCGGCAGCACTGCATTTTTCAACAGTCCGCTTCCCACATAGCCCATCACCGCGCCCAGCACAATGCCGATCGCGCCGCCGACCATGCAGATGATCACGCTTTCTACGACAAACTGAATGCGGATATTGCCGTTTGTCGCGCCGAGCGCCTTCCGGGTGCCGATTTCGCGCGTTCGCTCGGTGACGGAGACCAGCATGATGTTCATCACGCCGATGCCGCCGACAAGCAGCGAAATTGCCGCAATGACGGCGATAGCGACCGAAAGGGTGTTCATCATCGAGTTGACGGACGAGATCATGCTGTCCATGCTGATTGCCGTAACGGTGTAGTTTTCGTTCGTGCGGTAATACCGCGCCAGATAATTCTTGACCTCGGCGGCAACCTCCGTGCTGCTCTCGCCCACCGCTGCCTGCACGGTAATCATGGAGTACCCGCGCGACGCGCCCGTAAGCTGCTTTGCCGTCGACAGCGGGATATACAAAGACGTTGCAAGATCCTTATCGGATGCGGTTGAAAACGAGATTGCCGATTGCTCATACTTATAAACGCCGACGATTCGGAACGTGTAACTTCCGCTTGATAACTGCACAAGCACCTCCTGCCCGAGCGCTTGTTTCTGGTCGCCGTCAAAGAGGTTGTTTACCAGGCGGTCGCTTACCACGCAGACCATGCGCCGTCCGTCGTCGTCCTTCTGCTGCAAAAACCGTCCTTCGCTCAATTTGACATTGTTGACCGTAAAATACCCTTCGTTGACGCCCATGGCGGAGACGTTGGCGTATAACCTTCCGTCTTTCGCCTTGCCGCTGCCGGCAGACTCTGACAGGCTCGTGGCAGCAAGTCTGCCCGCGAACTGCTCCTGCATCGCCGCGATCATTTCCGGCGTCATCAGATCGGTCGTCTCCGGCTGCTTCATGACCATCATGCTCATCATGTCCTCGCTCGAAACAGCCTCGCGGTCCTTTTCCTGCAGTGTCACAATGATTGACGACGCGCCAAGGTCGCTCATGGTGCTGTTGATATAGCCGGACAGCCCATCGCCCATGGTCAGAATGCCGATGACGGCGGCAATGCCGATGATGATGCCGAGCATGGTCAGCACCGCGCGCATTTTATTTGCCTTCAAGCCCTCGAACGCGAGGCGGATTGATTCACCGAGTCCCATCTTCTCTCGCGCCCCTTTCGCTGCCGGTATATAAAATGCCGTCTCGCATCGTCAGCACCCGGCTCGTCTCCGCTGCCAGCTCCTGATTGTGCGTAATGAGAACAATTGTCTTCCCCTGTTCGCGGTTGAGCCGGTGAAACAGATCCATGACCATGCGCCCCGTCTTGCTGTCAAGCGCACCTGTCGGCTCGTCGGCAAGGATAATCGCCGGGTCATTTGCCATGGCGCGCGCGATGGCGACACGCTGCTTCTGTCCGCCGGAAAGCTCGTTCGGCTGATGGTCCATGCGGTCTGCCATGCCGACCAGATCCAGAAGCTCTTCGGCTCTCTGCGTGCGTTTTTTCTGCGGAATTCCTGCATACATCATCGGAAGCTCGACATTCTTGCGCGCATTGGTTCTGGAAATGAGGTTGAAGTTCTGGAACACGAAGCCGATTTTGCGGTTCCGGATCTGCGAGAGTTCGTCATCCTGCGCATCCTGCACATCGGTGCCGTCGAGCCAGTAGGTTCCCTCGGTCGGGCGGTCGAGCACGCCGATCATGTTCATCAGCGTCGATTTTCCGGAGCCGGACGCGCCGACAATCGAGACGAACTCTCCCTCGTTCACGTCCAGATCAATTCCGTGCAGAATTTCCAGCTCATTTGGCTGTCCGATGTAGAAGCGTTTGACAATACCGCGCATCCGGATCAGTTGTCTGCCGCTCATTGATACGCCTCCATCTGTGCCATCATGTCCTCCAGACCGGTAGCCTGCGCCAGCGTAACCGTCTTTCCGATGTACGAAAGGTACGACTTGGCGTCGGTGATAACGCGAAGCCCTTCTTCCACACCGGTTCCCGACACCGCGATGTCCAGATCGTCGTCCAGCCCCGTCGTCACGGGAAGCTTTTCCACCAGATATGTTTCCTTCTCCTGCGTCCGCAGCACAAGAATGCAGCTCTGCCCGGCTTCATCGGTAAAGACCGCCTCATACGGAACCGCCAGCACATGCGCCTGGCGGGCAATGATATAGCTCAGCCGCGCCTCCATGCCGATGCGAAGCCCGGATTCCGCGCTGTCCACACTGACTTCGGCTTCAAACGACGGGTCATTGGACGCTTCGGTGTCGCCCAGCTGGTTCTTCTTCGCCGTGGGCGCGATAGTCGTGAGCGTGCCGGGAATGACCGAATCGCCCGTCGCGTCGGATTTGATTTCGACCGTCATGCCGGTCTTCACATCGCCCAGATCATAGCCTTTGACGCTCGTGGAGACGACAAGATGCTCCGTGTCTTCAATCACGAACAGAAGCCCCGACCCACTCGAGCCGACGCTGGCGTAGACTGCGGTCACAGTGCCCGAGACCGGCGCGGTGATTTTCGTGTCGTCGAGCGTTTTACTGAGCTGCCGGATAGATTCCTGCGTGACCGCCGTATTTGCCCCCGCATTCGCCGATGCCAGCGTGTCGGAATATGCCTCCAGCTGGTCCTCGGTTCCCTTTTTCGTCGAGTCGAGGCTCGTCAGCGCCGTCTGATACGCGCGCCACGCGCTGTCGACCGCGTCTGCATAGTCGCTGAGCGCCTGATCTTCGCCGCGCACCGCCGCGTTATACGTCGCCTGCGCAATGTCATACGCCGACTGCGCTGTTGAAACTGCATCCTGCGCCTTTCGCCATCCATCCTTTGCAGTGTCTCTTTGCGGTTCCAGCTCTGCCTTTTTTCCTTCCAGCGCAGCCTTCTCCGCTTCGAGCTGCTCCTGCTCCCCGGGCTGCAGCGTCTGCGGTGTCTCTAATGCCTTATCAATGATGCGCAACCGGTCATCAATCTCCTTGATCGACTCTTTCAATGCATTATAGGCTTTTTTTGCGCTGCTCTCTGCATCCTCCGCTTGGTCAAGCGCCGTTGCCGCACTGTTGCGCTGCGCTTCGACGGACAGAACCTGCGTATTTTCGCCCAACTCCACGTTTTCCTTATACCGGTCATAGGCATTCTGCGCGCGGACATAGGCGTCGTAAGCCGTGTCGACCTGCGACTGCGCGCCGATCAGACTTGCGTTGAGCCCCGCGTCCAGCCCCTGCTTGAAATTTTCATACGCATCGTAGGCGCTCTGCACCTGCGCGCCCGCACTGCCGGAGGCGACCTCCATGGAGGTCTGCTGGGTCGCGATCTGATTTTCAATCGGTTCTGCGTCCAGCTCGGCAAGAAGGTCTCCCTCCTGCACGGTGTCTCCGACCTCGACGAGAACCGACTTCACCTGATAGGCAAGCGTCGAATAGACCTTGGTTGTGTCGCTGCTCTCTACGGTGCCGGTTGCGCTGACGCTCGACTCCAGATCCGTATAGGACAGCACCTGCGTATCGGACGCGAGCACCGTCTGCGTATTGCCGCCCTTTTTGCGCAGCAAAAAGCCTCCCGCAGCGACCAAAACCACAACCGCCAGAACAACCCAGCGCTTTTTGAATTTCTTTTTCTTCCGCCGGGGCTTGACGGCAGTTTCCTTGCGTTCTTCCATGGACCTTTTTTGCTCCTTTGTGCGCGGAGCTGCCCGGCAGGCAAAGCTCCCCCAAATTACTGTCTTTAAGCATACGCCCATCGGTTCACAAGTTCCTGAAGGTTTTGTGAACTTTCGGATACATTTGGATACAAAAGTTACAATTTTCGCAACTTTCTGGAATCGCTGCCGCACAGAAAAACGCCGGAGCAGACTGCCCCGGCGCGTCGATGATATGTCTATTCGGTCATCATTTTGATAATTTCACGGTCTGTTTCGCGCATGCCCACACGCCCGAGTCGGCTGAAATTGGCAATCGAGTTTTCCACGCCCTTTGCCACCAGTCCGTCGCCGCCGTAGAACTGCTGCCCGCAGCGGAACATTTCAAAGCCGAGAATGCCCGCCTCGACCGCCATCGCAATTTTTGCCGCGCAGGAGGACTTTGCCCCGTCGCAGACGATGCCGGACGTGACTGCCAGCGCGTTGACAATCGTGTGGGAAATTTCCCGGCAGCCGCCGCCGTAGAGATACGTAATGCCCGCGCCTGCGCCCGCTCCCGCGCTGACTGCGCCGCAGTAGGCGGAGAGTCTGCCGATGCCGGTCTTTTCGTGGA
>DPCD01000052.1:7711-8416 GCA_003516765.1 Clostridiales bacterium
GCCGATGCCGGTCTTTTCGTGGAGCGTCACAAGGTTCGAAACCAGAAGGGCTCTGTAGAGCTTTTCCTCGCTGACGTTCAGCTCCTTTGCATACACATACACGGGCAGTGAGGCGGTAATACCCTGATTACCCGAGCCGGAATTGATCACAACCGGAAGGTCGCAACCGTTCATCCGCGCGTCAGACGCCGCGGCAGCGTAGGCGCGCGCTCTGGTGCGCACATCGTCTCCGTATGCCGCGAGCAGCACCTTGCCGATGCCTGCGCCATAATTTCCACGCAGTCCCTCCTCTGCAATCGCGCAGTTGCACGAAAGCTGCCGCTCGAGAAGCGGTTTCACATCCTCCAGCTCGCAGGTATCTGCAAATTCGCAGATGTCCGCGACATTCAAAAGCGTATAATCAGGTGTCGGTTCCGCCGCAGAAGGCGCCTGCTCGGGGTCCTTTGCAAACACAACGCCCTCGTCCGTCTCCACAAGGACAATGTTCGTATGCTCCTGCACCGCGCGCACGGTTGCAAAATGATCGTTCGCGCGCACCGTCACCTCAATGTCCAGCAGATATTCCGACTCTGCAGCTGAAATCTCAAACTTCGTCTGCGCCATATAGCCCGGCAGCGCCGCAATCTGCTCAGGCGTTACATGGGACACAACCTGCAGCCCCGCGTCCGCGTCGCCCGCCAGCGCGCCGATTGCCGCAGCCGCCGC
>DPCD01000052.1:8624-12155 GCA_003516765.1 Clostridiales bacterium
CCGCCGGTGTGCGGCACGATGACGCTCTTGACGTTCTTGATGATATTGCCGCTGGCGGCAACCTCGATGCACGTTGGAAGCACCCCCAGCGCCCGCCTTGCAGCCGCCGCGCAGTAGGCAATCGCGATCGGCTCCGTGCAGCCCATCGCACAGACCAGCTCCCGGTTCAAAATCTCCACATAGGTTTTGTAGGTAAGGCTCGTTCGTTCCATGTCGCAAGCTCCTTCTTTCTGCCGCACCGGCAGTTTTCTTTTATTCTATCATGTTCGCCCTTGATGGACAACCCCTCGCGCAAAAATGCCCAGGATTCCTCCCGGGCATTTCTTCACACGTGCGAAAGCAGAAACTGCCGCATATTTTCCTTCCCTTCCTCGCTCAGAGGAAAGGTCTCCTGCGCCTCCATCTCGCTTTTTTCGTAGCAGAACGGTCCGTGCCAGAGCTCGCAGAGCATGGAGCTTGCCTCCATGTCGACCTCCTTGGGATTCTTCATCGTGATGGCAGGCGTCACCTTGAAGCGCAGCGCGCCGTAGCTCCCGGTGAAGACGTTGTTATTTTCAAAACTGTGCAGCACCGGCAGAAAAAGCTCCTCCATTACGCCGTCAGCGCCTCCATTTCATCGAGCAGCCTGCCGAAGGTCTCAAGCGCCCGGCTGACCGGCTCTGCCGTCGTCATATCCACGCCCGCGCCGCGCAGCAGCTCGATGGGGCTCTTGCTGCACCCGCCGGAGAGGAAGCCCAAATACCGCTCGACCGCGGGCACACCCTCGCGCAGAATCCCCTCGGACAGCGCGATTGCCGCCGCGTAGCCGGTTGCGTACTGGAAGACATAATAGTTATAGTAGAAGTGCGGAATGCGCGCCCACTCGAGTGCAATCTCGTCGTCCAGCACCACATCGTCTCCATAGTACAGCGCATTGAGCTTCCGATATTCTTCGCAGAGAACCTCTGCCGTAAGTGTCACGCCCTGCGCGCTGAGCTCTGCCATTCTGAGCTCAAACTCAGCAAACATCGTCTGGCGGTAGAGCGTCGTGCGGAACTGCTCGAGGAAGTGATTGATGAGATAGGCACGCTCTTTTTTCTCGCTTGTGGTCGAGAGCAGATGCTGCATCAGAAGCGCCTCGTTACAGGTAGACGCGACCTCTGCCACGAAAATCACATAGTCCGCGTAAACAACCGGCTGGGTCTTGTTGGACAGGTACGAATGAATCGCGTGCCCCATCTCATGTGCCAGTGTAAACTCACTGTCCAGCGTCCCCGTGTAATTGAGCAGCACATACGGATGCACGCGCGCGCCCGCAGAATACGCGCCCGAGCGCTTGCCGGTGTTCTCATAGACGTCAATCCAGCGGTTCTGGAATCCCTCCTGCAGAATCGCACCGTAGCGCTCGCCCATCACACCGAGTGCCTGCGCTACGGTCTTTTTCGCCTCGTCAAAAGGAATTCTCTTCTGCGACGTTTCAATCAGCGGCGTATAAAGATCATACATGTGAAGCTCGTCGACACCGAGCAGCTTCTTGCGCAGACGCATATACCGGTGCAGCTTGTCAAGATTCTGATGCACCGCCTCAATCAGCGCATGATACACGCCCACGGGAACCTCCGTTGCATCCAAAGACGCTTCCAGAGGCGAGGCATACCGGCGCGCCTTCGAGAAAAATTCCAGCTGCTTGACCTGCCCGCAGAGCATCGCGGCAACCGAGTTTTTATACGCGCCGAAGCCCGCATACAGGCTCTCAAAGGCATTTTTCCGCAGCGTCCGGTCGGGTGATTCCATCGCGGCAATATAGCTGCCCTGCGTGATGGGGTGTTCGGTTCCGTCCCGGTCGAGCGCCGGGCGGAAGGTCAGATCGGCGTCTGCAAACAGGGAATATACCTCCTCCGGCGTGCCTGCCATCTCGCCTGCCATCGCCAGAAGCTTTTCCTCACGCTCGGAGAGAATGTGCTCTTTTTTACGGCGAATGACGTCAAAATGCCGCCGGTAGAGCTGAAGCTCCGGTTCTTCCCGGTAAAATTCCTCCATCCGCTCGTCCGAAATGGACAAAAGCTCCGGCACCTCAAACGCCGTGTCCGCGCCCAGCTGTACCCAGACCTTGGTCAGCTTGCCGGTCAGGTCCTGATAGACGGGGTTTCTCGTGTCCTCGTCGCTCTTTCTCTGCGCATAGTTTGCAAGACTGTCGAGAAGCAGCGAGATCTCTTCTCCGAGTCTCTGGTATTCCAGCAGCGTCTTTGCATCTGCGGAAATCTTCCCGGCATAGCCCGGCAGGCGCGCGCCGAGCGCCTTGAGCTTTTCCAGATCGGAAAGCCACGCCTCGTCCGTCTCATATAAATCCTCAATTGCCCATGTATCTTCCCGCGCAAGCTCCTGGCGCGAAGGAATTTTTTCTGCCACTCGTGGTTCCTCCTGTCATGCATTGTAAGTTTCAACAAATAGTCTACCACATTTTGCACGCCTTCACAACCACCTGCCGGTTTTTTGCCCGCGCGCTTGCTTTTGGGAATCGAAGTTTGTATAATTATGCCGTTATTGTGCAGATTTTTCACGCAAGGAGACGATTCCATGAAACAGCAAACCCGCGGCAGCCTCATGCTTCTGCTCTGCGCCATGGTCTGGGGCGCAGCGTTCGTCGCCCAGAGCGAAAGCACGAATTACATTGGACCGTTTACCATGCAGGCAACCCGATATTTTCTTTCCGGTCTGGTCCTTCTGCCCGTTATTGCACTGCGCGACAAAAAGGGAATCTCCGTTCGCCCGGCAGGAAAAGCGGCAAAGCGGCAGCTGCTGTGCGGCGTGATCTGCGGCGCGCTGCTGTGCACGGCAAGCGTGATCCAGCAGTATGGTCTCATCCACACCACGGTCGGAAAATCCGGCTTCATCACGACGATGTACATCATCCTCGTTCCGTTTCTGGGACTTTTCGTGAAGCTGCGCGTCAAGCTTATGAACTGGGTCTGCGCGGTTCTGGCGCTTGTGGGTCTTTATCTTCTGTGCGCCGGCGGCGAGGGGTTGTCCGCGGTGAATACCGGCGACTGGCTGACGCTTCTGTGCGCGGTTTTCTTCGCCTGCCACATTCTCTTTATTGACCGCGCCTGCCATGACTTGGACGGTGTGCGGCTCTCCTGCGTCCAGTTTTTTACCGCGTCGGCAATCTCGATTCTCCCGATGCTGCTTCTGGAAAAGCCGAGTCTCGCGGCGATTGCCAGCGCGTGGCTTCCGATCGTCTACGCGGGCGTCTTCTCCGGCGGCGTCGGCTATACGCTGCAAATTCTCGGGCAGCAGCTCGTCGCGCCCACGCTTGCCAGCATGATTCTGAGTCTGGAATCGGTCTTTGCCGTCCTGTTTGGCTGGATTCTGCTGCATCAGGCGCTGAGCGCCAGAGAGCTGCTCGGCTGCCTCGTCATCTTTATTGCCATCGTCATCGCCCAGCTTCCTTCCAAAGACACGTCTGCCGCATGAGCGCCGCAGACTCCCCGGCAAACCTGACATGCTTCAAAAGCGGCGCGGCTTTCGCCGCGCCGCTTCTTCCTTACTCCT
>DPCD01000034.1:0-364 GCA_003516765.1 Clostridiales bacterium
CTGCGCGCCGATTGTCAACACCGGCGTCTTTGCCATCGGCATGCTCACGGTTTTTAAGTCCATTCTGCAGGACTACGCGGGCGGGACGGACATCGTCTATTATTTCTTCGTGTTTTTCATCGGCGTCAATTTCCTTGTGGAGTTCGGCGTCAACACGATTCTGAGCGCGGCAATCGCCCGGATTGTGAAGGCGGTTGAACAATCGCTCGGAAAGAAGAATCAGTAAGAAAGCGGTACCGGAGCGGGAAGTTTCCCGCTTCGGTCCTGCGGCTATCAGGAGAAACAAAACATGGAACACAGCTTCCGCGCCGCCGTCTTTGATCTCGACGGGACGCTTTTGGATACGCTGCAGGATCTCGGCGCG
>DPCD01000034.1:581-12644 GCA_003516765.1 Clostridiales bacterium
CGGATCTCGGCGCGTGCGCCGACGAGGCGCTGCGGCAATACGGCTTTCCGGGGCACACGATGGAAGAATACCGGACCTACATCGGAAACGGCATTCCGAAGCTGATTGCAAGAGCCGTGCCGGAGGGAACGAGCGAGCAGGATATTCAGAAGGTCCTGAACTTTTACCTCGGCTATTACCCCGTACATTGCGCCGAGCATACGAAGCTTTTCCCCGGCGTGGCGCAAACCATCCGGGAATTGCGGCAGCGGGGGTATGCGCTGGCGGTTTTGTCGAATAAAACAGAAACGACGGCAAAGAAAATTATCGAAGAATACTTCCCGGACGAGCCGTTCTGTCTCGTCTGGGGCAATAACGGCGTTAGACCGCTCAAGCCCGCGACGGACGCGGGGTATTCTCTGCTGCAGGAATTAACCTGCAGACCCGAAGAGGTATTTTATCTCGGAGACGGCGACACGGACATGGCGTTTGCCAGCCGGATGGGTTTTTTTGCCGCGGGCGCGACCTGGGGCTACCGCCCGGAACAGGCGCTGCTGGAAGCGGGTGCAGACCGGCTGTTTTCGTCCATGCAGGAAATTCTGCCGTACCTTCCGTAACACAAAAGACAGAGTTGAAAGGAGCAGACAACCATGCGCGAACTTCAAAAGCACATCGAGACCAACTGCGTTCAGGCGGGCTACACCCCCGGCTCGGGGCAGCCGCGGCAGATTCCGATCATCCAGTCGACCACGTTCAAATATGACACCTGCGAGGCAATGGGGCAGCTGTTTGATCTGGAGGCGGAGGGCTACTTCTACTCGCGCCTGCAAAATCCGACCTGCGATATGGTAGCGGCAAAGATCTGCGCGCTCGAAGGCGGAACGGCGGCAATGCTGACGTCCTCCGGTCAGGCGGCAAATTTCTTCGCGCTGTTCAACCTTGCCTCGAACGGCGACCACATTGTCGCATCTTCCAGCATCTACGGCGGCACCTTCAACCTGATTTCCGTCACAATGGCAAAAATGGGCGTGGAGGCGACGTTCGTTGCGCCCGACTGCTCCGAGCAGGAGCTGGAAGCAGCATTCCGCCCGAATACGAAGGCGGTCTTTGGCGAGACCATTGCAAACCCGGCGCTGACGGTGCTGGACATCGAGCGCTTTGCAGACGCCGCGCACCGGCACGGGGTGCCTCTGGTGGTGGACAATACGTTTGCAACACCGATCAACTGCCGCCCTTTGGCGTGGGGCGCGGACATTGTGACGCATTCGACGACCAAATATATGGACGGTCATGCGGCGGCGCTCGGCGGCGCAATCGTTGACGGCGGGAAGTTTGACTGGATGGCGCATGCAGACAAGTTCCCCGGGCTCTGCACGCCGGATGAGAGCTACCACGGCGTCACCTACGCCGAAAAATTCGGAAACGCGGGCGCGTTCATCACCAAATGCACCGCGCAGCTGATGCGAGACTTCGGCTCCATGCAGTCGCCGCAGAGCGCGTTTTACTTAAACCTCGGGCTCGAAAGCCTGCATGTGCGCATGCCGCGCCATTGCGAAAATGCGCAGGCGGTGGCAGAATTCCTGGCGCAGCATCCGAAGGTGGAGACCGTCCACTACTGCGGACTGCCGACCGACCCCTATTACAAAACCGCGCAGAAATACCTGCCGCATGGCTCGTGCGGCGTGGTGTGCTTCGAGCTCAAGGGCGGGCGTGAAGCTGCAGGCGCTTTCATGCGGGAACTGAAGCTTGCCGCGATTGAGACGCATGTGGCAGACGCGAGAACGTGCTGCCTGAGCCCGGCGTCCACGACACACCGCCAGATGACCGACGAGCAGCTCAAAGCCGCCGGCGTTCCGGCAGGTCTGATTCGCCTGTCGTGCGGTCTGGAAAACAAAGAGGACCTGATCGCGGATCTCACAAACGCACTGGAGGCGATTCGCTGATGCCGATTAAAATTCCCAACCAGCTTCCTGCCACGCAGACGCTCCGGCAGGAAAACATCTTCGTGATGACCGAGACGCGCGCCATCACGCAGGACATCCGCCCGCTGCGCATTCTGCTTCTGAACCTGATGCCGACGAAGGTCGACACCGAGACGCAGTTTGCGAGAGTGCTGGGCAACACGCCCCTGCAGATTGAACTTGAGCTTGTCGCGCCGAGAAGCCATGTATCGAAAAATACCTCGCAGGAGCACATGCTGGCGTTTTACAAGACGTTTGACGAGGTCAAGGAGCAGAACTTCGACGGCTTGATCATCACGGGCGCGCCCGTGGAGCATCTGCCGTTTGAGCAGGTCGATTACTGGCAGGAGCTGTGCCGGATTATGGAGTGGTCCAAAACGCACGTTCACTCAACGCTTCATATCTGCTGGGGCGCGCAGGCAGGACTTTACTACCACTACGGCGTCCCCAAGCGGGCGCTTCCTGAAAAGCTCTTCGGCGTGTTCCGCCACACGGTGGAGGAGCCGAACTTCATGCTGTTCCGCGGCTTCGACGACGAGTTCTGGGTGCCGCATTCGAGAAACACGACGATTCTGCGCGAGGACATCGAAAAGGTGCCGGAACTGAAGATCCTGTCGTGCTCGGAGAAAGCGGGCGTCTATGCCGTCAAGACCCAGGACGGGAAGCAGGTCTTCCTGATGGGACACGCGGAGTATGACCGCGATACGCTTCTGCGGGAGTATCTGCGCGATGTGGCAGCGAATGTACCGATTCACGTGCCGGAGCACTATTTCCCGAACGACGATGCGAGCAGGACGCCGCTTGTCACGTGGCGCTCGTGTGCGCACCTGCTGTACGGCAACTGGCTCAACTACTTTGTCTATCAGACCGTGCCGTATGATATCACACGCATTCAGTCCGGCGAACGGACAGAGGACTGAACAAAAACACCGAAGGAAGACTCCTTCGGTGTTTCTGCGTTTTATTGCAGCTGCATGGCAGTGTCGTGATAGAGGCGGAGAATCTCATACAGAAGCTCCATATGCGGGAAGTCCTTGCGGTAGACGAGGTTCATCTGGCGCACCATGCTGAGGTTTTCAATCGGCAGCGCTGTGAGCTTTCCTTTGCGCAGCTCGTCCATGCAGGCGCTGCGCGCAAGAATCGACACGCCGAGATCCTTGCGGATCAGGTCCTTGATGGTCGCGATGTTGTCGACCTTCATTGCCACATCGAAAGCGTCGATGCTCATGCCGAGACTCAGAAGGTGCGCTTCGAAGAGCTTTCGTGTGGCAGAAGAGGGAAGGCGCAGGATCATGCGCTCTTTTTTAAGGTCCTCCAGCGTTACCATCGCGTGGCGCGAGAGGGGATTGTTGTTTGACAGCACGCACATGATGCAGTCGGTGTCCAGCAGCAGCGCGTTGAGGTCTGCAGACGGCACGGTGCTGTCGACCACGGCAAGGTCCAACTCAAAATGCTCCATCGCATCATAAAGATTTTTTATGGTATCGGTTGTAATCGTTATCGATACGCCATCGTTTTCCTGCCCGAATTTTGCAAGCACCTCGGTGATGAGATTGCTCTCCGCCGTGTGCGTGATGCCGACGCGCAGGCGTGTGAGCCGCCGGTCGGCGGACTGCAGATCATCGAGCAGCTGCTGTTCGAGCGCCTTCATGCGCCGGACATACTGAACGACGATTTCTCCCTCCGGTGTCAGCGATATTTTGCCCTTTGCGCGCACGAAAAGCGTCACGCCGAGCTGCTGCTCGAGCTGGCTGATGTGGTGACTGACAGCAGGCTGCGTGAGATTGAGCGCGGCTGCCGCGCGCGTGAAGCTTCCAAGCTCCGCTGCGGTGAGAAGCGTGCCCAGCTTTGGATTCAGCATACGAAGCACATCCATTCTGAAAATTTATGAAGATCAAAGAAAACATAATTTGCATTTATCTGAAACCTGTTATATCATATTTCATATCCTAATGCAAGAGGGATGGGAGGGATACCTATGTTGGGAGCTTTTTCACAGAAGCTGGCGCAGTCGGGGCAGACGGCTGGCGTGATCATTTCGGTTGCGCTGATGCTGTTTCTCGGCTTTGCTATGACGAGAATTACAAAGGCACTGCGCCTGCCGGATGTGACGGCGTATATTCTGACCGGAATTCTGATTGGTCCGTATTGCCTGAATCTGATTCCGGCGTCTGTCATTTCCGGCATGGATTTTATTTCCGATATCGCGCTGGCGTTCATTGCATTCAGTGTCGGCGAGTTTTTTAAGCTCTCCACGCTTAAAAAGAGCGGCTTCGGTGTGATTGTCATTACGCTGCTGGAGGCGTGCATGGCGTCGGTGCTGGTGTTTGCGCTGACGTATTTCATTCTGGGGCTTGATCTGGCGTTCTGCGCGGTGCTGGCGGCGCTTGCCTCGGCAACGGCGCCTGCGTCCACGGTCATGACCATCCGCCAGACGGGCGCGAAGGGCGATTTTGTGGAGACGCTGCTGCAGATTGTGGCGCTCGACGACGTGGTGAGCCTGGTCGCCTACAGCATCGCCATCTCCATTGCGCTTGCCGGTAGCGGTAGCCGGGGCAGCGGATTTGAGACGATCGGAAAGCCGATTCTGGTGAACCTGTTTGTGCTGGCGCTGGGCGGCTTCTTCGGCTTTTTGCTCAAGCTGCTGTTTCGCAAGCGCTCGACCGACAACCGGCTGATTGTCTCGCTGGCGACGCTGTTTGCCTTCTGCGGTGTGTGTACGCTGTTGGATGTCTCGCCGCTGCTCGGGTGCATGTCGATGGGCATGGTATATATCAACCTGACGAACGACTCGAACCTTTTTCAGCAGCTGGCATATTTCAGCCCGCCGGTGCTGCTGCTGTTTTTCGTGCGGTCGGGTCTGAACTTCCGGCTCGATACGCTCTTCGGCACGCAGAACACACTCGGTAGCGTTCCTCTGATTCTGGTGGGTGTTCTTTATTTCGTCACAAGAATTGCCGGCAAATATGCGGGCGCCTGGCTGGGATGCCTGCTCGTCAGAAAACCAAAACGGACGCGCGATTATCTGGGGCTCGCGCTCATTCCGCAGGCTGGTGTTGCCATCGGTCTGGCCGCGCTCGGTGCTCGGACGCTCGGGGGCGAGATTGGGCAGGATTTGCAGACGATCATCCTTGCCTCGTCAGTACTCTATGAGCTGATCGGTCCCGGCTGCGCGAAGCTGGCGCTCTACCTGTCGCATTCTTACTCGACAAAGCTCGAAGAACTCGTCGAGGTGGACGAAGCGCCGGACGAGACGCCCAAAAAGACCGAGCTGGAGCTGCTCATCGAGCGCATCCAGAAGATTCAGCAGGAGCTGCCTGCGCACAACTATGATATCAGTCCCGAGGAGCAGGCGTTTACGCAGGCGGCAATCGACCAGCGCGAACAGCTGGGCTACGGCAGGCTCGCGGGGCGCAGCGGCATGGGAAGAAAGGGAGGCTAAGCAATGTACTACGATCCGATTGGAAATCTGCTCGGCACATGGGCGATGGGCGACGGGCTCTGGGCAATTGCGCTGCGGCTGCTGCTGGCGCTGCTGTTCGGTGCGGTGCTCGGCTGTGAGCGCGCGGCAAAGCGACACGCGGCGGGGCTTCGGACCTTTGTTCTCGTCTGTTTGTCCGGCACGGCGGCAATGACGCTCGACCGCGCGATAGGCAGCCTGCCGGTCATTTCGGCAGCGGTCGTTCTCGGCATCGCGATCATCAGCACAAACTCGATTCTGTTCAGTTCCAAAAGCCAGATCCGCGGTCTGACAACGGCGGCAGGGCTCTGGTCGTGCAGCCTGCTGGGACTGGCGCTCGGCGCGGGGCTTTATACGCTGGCGCTGCTGGGTTTTGCGGCAATTCTGGCGTGCCTTTCATGGCTGCCCGCATTTGAGACGTATCTCAAGGACCGGTCGAACCATTTTGAGGTGCATCTGGAGCTGAAAAGCAAATACAACCTGCAGGATTTCGTGACGACGATCCGCCGTCTCGGGCTGAAAATCGACGACATTGAGGCAAACCCCGCCTACCTGAATTCGGGACTCAGCGTCTACACCGTCGCCATCACCATCAGCAGCCAGGAACTCAAAAAGTACAAAACCCACAAGGAAATCATCGAGGCGCTGCGGTGCCTGGACTATATTTATTACATTGGAGAGCTTTAAAGCTGCCCAAACGCCCGCCGCCGGAGGTGTCCGGCGGCGGGCGTTTTTTCTTGAAAATGTTCTGAAAAATGATTTACATAACTATTTCAAAAGCGGATGCCTTTGCCCGGAAATGGTGGAAAGAACCTGAAAATGTGAACGCAGGAGCAGCAAAATGGAGCGAGAACACCAAAAAAGAAGGAAAAACCGGGCATTCTTTCAGAAATCTTACAAAAATGGTGGAAATCTCTGAAAAGTTGATGTATAATGACTCCATACAGGAAGGCAGGGAAGAAGCATGCAGCCGCAGTCTGAAAAGAATCGGAAGACCGACAGAAATCCAAAGTCGCGCAAAGCCAGGCGTCGCCAGAAGGAGCAGCAGATGAAGTTCCTCCGGCAGAACTCCTGGCTGATTTTGCTTGCGGTTCTGGTGCTGGTGGCACTGATTCTGTTTATCTGCGTGATTACCGGAGGGCAGGAAGAAGCGCAGCAGGAGCCTGCCGAGACGCAGAAGACGAGCCGTTATGAAAAGGCATATCTCTGCGCCGACAACCCGAGCGTGAGCTATCTCGATGAAAATCTGGAGCCTGCCGGAACTGCCGTGCGCGGCAGCGAGGTGACGTATTCTGCGGAAAACACCCGCAAAAAAGACGGCGTGACGTATTATCTGACGTATCTGGACTCGCTCAAATACGGCTACATCGCCGAGACCAATCTGACTGATAACCCGGACGATGTGGTCCGGGAGGAGAGTGTCTTCGTGCGCACACCGCAGAATCTGCGGCGCAGCCCGGATTCTGTCGAGCTGGGCGGGCTTCTGGAAAAGGGAACCGAGCTCAAAATCGTGGGCTACGACTATATGACCGACGGCATTGTCCACCTTTATCAGGTGACGGCGGGCGAGGAAACCGGCTACATTTCGGGCGAGTACACTGCCAGCACGCAGGAAGCTGCGATAGAGGTCTATGACCGCTTCGGCGTCTATATGATTCACGCCGGGCGCGCGGACCGCTTTGGAGGCGGCGATGGCGAGAGTCTCGACTATTATCCCAGACAAAAGGCGAGCTTTGAAGATAATGTCATGCCCGAGCATGTCTACGCACTGTATCTGACCTGCGACCCGGATGTGCTGGGAAACATCGATGCCTACATTGCCTACGCAAAGACCACAAAGATCAACGCCTTCGTCGTCAACATCATGGACGGTACGTCCATCGGCTACGACTCCGAGGTTTTCCGCAAGTATTCGCCCACAGCGGATTCCTACGCCAACAACACGCAGGAGGAATACAAGACCTGCATCCAGAAAATCAAGGATGCCGGATTCTATGTGATCGGCAGACTGACCACCTTCAACGATTCGTTCTTTGTCAGCGATCACCCGGAATATGCGATTTCCGACGCCGCGGGAGACCCCTTATACATCGCCGGCAGCTACTGGCCAAGTGCCTTCTGCCGCTACGTGTGGGAATATAAGGTGGAGCTGGCAAAAGAAGCGGTGGCGCTGTTCGGCTTCAACGAAATTCAGTTCGACTATGTCCGTTTCCCGGACGGCACGTATTATTACGAGGAAGACGGAAACATCGACTACCGCAACGAGTATGACGAGACCAAGGCGCAGGCGATCCAGCGCTTCCTGATGTATGCCTGCGACGAGCTGCACGATTGCGGCGTGTATGTCGGCGCCGACGTCTTCGGCGAAACCTCTGGCAGCTACGTGACCGCCTACGGGCAGTACTGGCCCGCCATCAGCAATGTGGTCGATGTGATCAGCGGCATGCCGTACCCGGACCACTTTTCGCAGAACGGCTCCTACCGCCCCTGGGAGCATCCGTATGAGACGATGCTCGACTGGGCAAAGAACGCCGCTAAGCGCCAGACCGAGACGCCGAGCCCTGCCATCGTCCGTACCTGGATTCAGGCATACGATGCTATCCGTCCGCCGTACAACACCTACGGCGCGGAAGAGGTCGGCGGTCAGCTGCAGGCGCTGCAGGAAAACGGACTTGACGGCGGCTTTATGGCATGGAACGCGATGTGCAGCATTCCGAAGCTCGAAACACTCAAGCCCGCCTTCGATGCGATGCCCGACTGAACAAAAAGATAAGAACCATGCGCGCCGCTTTCAAAAAGCGGCGCGCATTCAGACTGTCGAAAAAACCTTTCAGAGTAAGGATTACGGAAAGGAAGATAGTGTGAAAGATGACGCCCGCAGGCTAATCCAGCGCGCAACCGACGCGAAGCGGCGGCACTTAGCGCGCGGAAACCCATCAGGGGTGTCTTTCGCGTTCAATCAACCAGTTTTTCAAACTTTTTAAAAGTTTGAAAAACTGCCGCAGCGTGTCAAAATGACTTTTTTGACACGCTGCATGCGCGCCGCCTCTGAAAAGCGGCGCGCATTTTGTCACATGAGAGCAGGCGCCTGCGTAAGCTGTATCAGGTTCTGATCACACAGAACCGGTAGGAGGGAACGCAATGCGAAAAAAGAAGATGCCGTTGTCGGAGGTGCTGCCGGGGCAGACGGTACGTGTGGCGGAAATCCGCCTGGAGGGCGCGCTGCGGCGCCGGCTGTTCGATCTGGGGCTGATTCCGGGGACGCTCGTTTCATGCCGCTGTGTGGCTCCGTCGGGCTCTCCGCTGGCATTTACCGTGCGCGGTGCGGCAATTGCGCTGCGGCGCTGTGACGCCTCGCGGGTTTTTGCGGAGGCGGACGTATGACGGCGGCAGAAGTAAGCGCCCGCGGGCGGGAACCGAAGCTTGTTGCGCTGGCGGGAAACCCGAATGTCGGCAAAAGCACGATCTTCAACGCCCTGACCGGCATGCACCAGCACACCGGAAACTGGCCAGGCAAAACCGTTGCACTGGCACAGGGCACGTGCCGGTACAAGGACACGGAAATCCGGCTGGTCGACCTGCCCGGTACATACGCGCTGGTCAGTAAATCGCAGGAGGAGGCGCTTGCTGCCGGGTTTATTTCCGACGGAGAGGCGGACTGTGTGATCGCCGTATGTGACGCGACGAGTCTGGAGCGGAGTCTGATTCTTGCCCTGCAGGTGCTGGAGCTGACCGACCGGGCGTTCGTCTGCGTGAATCTGATGGATGAGGCGCAAAAGCAGGGAATTCGGCTGGACCTTGCGGCGCTGTCGTTTGAACTGGGCGTGCCCGTCGTGGCAGTGTCGGCAGGCAGGGAAGAGGGCATGCAGGAGCTTCTGGAGCAGCTGCGGCGGATTCTCGACGGCTTTGAGGAGCCGAGACCGCGCCGTCTGGGCGTAATAGACGCAAGCGTCCGCGGCACACAGGCGGCGGTACTGGCGCTTCAGGGCGGCTCAGAACAGGCGTCTGATGCGATTGCAAGCCGGTTTGTCCGGCGCGCCGAGGAGATTGCCGGGCGCGTCGTCTGCGAAGAAAACGAGAAGGCAAAGGCGCGCGCAGTGCGAGCCGATCGGATGCTGACCGGACGCTTCACCGGCGGGCTGCTGCTCGGCGCGCTGCTGGGGCTGGTATTCTGGCTGACGATTCAGGGCGCGAATGTGCCGTCTGCGCTGCTGCAGCGGGGCTTTGATGCCGTGGAAGGTGTCTTGTGGGCGGTGGCAGACAGTTTCCACGCGCCTTTCTGGCTATCGGGCGCGCTGATCGCAGGCGTGTATCAGACGACGGCAAAGGTCGTCTCGGTGATGTTGCCGCCGGTTTTAATCTTCTTTCCCTTATTTACGCTGCTGGAAGACAGCGGCTACCTGCCGCGTGTGGCGTTTTTGCTGGATGCGGGGTTTGAACGCTGCGGCAGCTGCGGCAAGCAGGCGCTGACGATGTGCATGGGCTTCGGCTGCAACGCGGCTGGCGTGAGCGGCTGCCGGATTATCGACTCCGAGCGCGAAAAGCGCATCGGTATGCTTACCAATGCGCTGGTTCCGTGCAACGGGCGGTTTCCGACGCTGCTTACGCTCAGTGCGCTCTTCTTTGGAGGCACTGCCTGTTCGGCAGCGCTGGTTCTGACCGGGTGCGTGCTGCTCGGCGCGGCAATGACGATGGCAGCGTCATTCGTGCTCGGGAAAACGATCCTGCGCGGTGCGCCGTCTCATTTTGCGCTAGAGCTGCCGCCGTTTCGGATGCCAAATGTCAGACGGGTGCTTGTGCGGTCTGTGATGGACCGGAGTCTGTTCGTCCTCGGCAGGGCTGCTGCAGTAGCCGCTCCGGCGGGAATGCTTCTGTGGCTGCTCGGAAACGTGCAGATCGGGGGAGAAACGATTCTGACGTTTGTTGCACGGGCACTTGAGCCGGTGGGCGCGTGGCTCGGGATGGACGGCGCGATTCTTCTGGCGTTTGCCCTGAGCTTTCCGGCGAACGAACTGCTGCTGCCGGTATGGGTGATGATCGTTTCCTCCGGCGCGACGCTCGCGCAGGCGCAGACAGCGGACGTGGGAGGGCTGCTGCTTTCGTCAGGCTGGACGATGAAAACCGCGCTGTGCGTGATGGTCTTTACGCTCTTTCACTTCCCATGTAGCACGACCGTTCTCACCATCCGAAAGGAAACCGGCAGTACCCGCTGGGCACTGCTCGGAATGCTGCTTCCGGCGGCAATCGGTGTGCTGTTCTGCAGGCTTCTGAACCTTCTGCTTTGAGTGCACAAAACCCGTAAAGAAAAAGCACGCTGCATGAGACCATGCAGCGTGTTTTGGTATGCAAGACAGATCTTACTTGATCTCGACCTCTGCGCCAGCTTCTTTGAGCTCGGCAGCGAGCTTCTCCGCGTCGTCCTTGGAGATGCCTTCCTTGAGGTTCTTGGGAGCGCCGTCGACGAGCTCCTTCGCTTCCTTCAGACCCAGACCGGTGACAGCACGGACAACCTTGATGACAGCGATCTTGTTGGCGCCAGCGGACTTCAGCACGACGTCGAACTCGGTCTTCTCTTCTTCAGCAGCAGCAGCGCCGGCAGCGGGAGCAGCGACAGCAGCAGCAGCGGCGGAAACGCCGAATTCCTCTTCCAGAGCATGGACCAGCTCAGCCAGTTCCAGAACGGTAAGAGTCTTAACTTCTTCGATCATAGCAGTAATCTTTTCGGATGCCATTGTAATTACCTCCAATTAAATGTTTGATAGTAAGTTTGAAAATTAAGCTTCTGCTTCCGCAGCCTCTGCGGGAGCGCCGCCCTTCTGTTCCAGAATCTGGTTCAGGACAACAGCGAGGGAAGAAATGGGAGCGAGGAACGTGCCGAGAACCTGCGCAACGAGCGCGTTCTTGGAAGGCAGCTCGCCGAAGGACATGAGCTCGTCAACCGACAGAACCTTACCTTCAACCATGCCGCCCTTGATCTTGACGACGTTCTTGTTCTTCTTGGCAAATTCGCAAATGACGCGAGCCGGAGCGATGGGGTCTTCCGTGGTGGACGCCATGGACGTCGTGCCGTTCAGAAGCTCGTCGAACTCGGTGTAGCCAGCCTTGTTGGCGGCGAAACGGGTCAGCGTGTTCTTTACGACAGAATATTCGACATTCGCAGCACGGAACTGGTTACGCAGCTCGGTATCCTGTGCGACGGTGATGCCCTTGTAGTCTACAAAAACAGCAGAAGTAGCGTTCTGAATTTTATCAGACAGAGCATCAACGATGGATTTCTTGGTCTCTAAAACCTTTGCGTTGGGCATGAATGTCACCTCCGAGAAATAAAATGTCCTCATGCCAAAAGACATGAGGACACAGAAATGTTACCATTTTTGCGAAACCTCGGCAGGATGAACGCCTGTTCATTACGGCATAATGCCTCCTGCTGTCTTTGGCAGCTAGGTTATTATAGCAGAAAAACAGGAAATGTCAAGGACAAAATTACAGCTTGGCGGCTGCGACCTTGATGCCAGGACCCATCGTGGAAGCGACGGTGCAGCTTCTGACATACTGACCCTTTGCAGCGGCGGGCTTTGCCTTGATGACAGCGCCCATGAGCGCGTTGAAGTTCTCAACGAGCTTCTCGGTGCCGAAGGAAGCCTTGCCGATCGGGCAGTGGAT
>DPCD01000034.1:12871-13825 GCA_003516765.1 Clostridiales bacterium
ATGATGTTGGTCTTGTCGAGACGGTACTCGATCTTACCGGCTTTGATTTCCTTGACAGCGGCGGTGACGTTGGGGGTCACGGTACCGGCCTTGGGGGAGGGCATGAGACCCTTCGGACCGAGGACCTTACCGAGACGACCGACGATACCCATCATGTCGGGGGTAGCGACGACGACATCGAAGTCGAACCAGTTTTCCTTCTGAATCTTTTCCACGAGCTCCATGCCGCCGGCGAAGTCAGCGCCTGCTGCCAGAGCCTCGTCGAGCTTTGCGTCCTTCGCGAAAACGAGGACCTTGCGGGTCTTGCCGGTGCCGTTCGGAAGAACGATCGCGCCGCGGACCTGCTGGTCAGCGTGACGGGAGTCAACGCCGAGCTTGATATGAACTTCGACGGTCTCGTCGAACTTTGCCTTCGCGGTCTTGACGACCAGATCCATGGCGTCAGAGACTTCGTACTGCACGCTGCGGTCGATCAGCTTCGCGCTGTCGACGTACTTTTTACCTTTAAACAATGTAATATCCTCCTTAGTGGTGATGCGGAATAATCCTCCCACATATTTATGAGGTCCGGTCCTGAACCGGAATCCCTCGGGTCAAGCAATCTTAGTCGACAACAACGATACCCATGCTGCGGCAGGTGCCTGCAACCTGGCTCATCGCGGCTTCAATGGTGTTGGCGGTCAGGTCGGGCATCTTGCGCTCTGCAATTTCCTTGACCTGTGCCTTGGTAATGGTAGCAACCTTGTCCTTGTTGGGAACACCGGAGCCCTTTTCGATGCCCAGAGTCTTCAGAATGAGGGTCGGGGTCGGGGGGGTCTTGGTGATGAAGGTAAAGCTGCGGTCGGCGTAAACGGTGATGACGACCGGAATCTTGAAGCCAGCCTGATCCTTGGTACGCTCGTTGAACTCCTTGATGAACTGGGAAATGTTAACGCCGTGCTGGCCGAGAGCCGG
>DPCD01000130.1:0-19165 GCA_003516765.1 Clostridiales bacterium
GAATACGGCCAGCCGATGCACGCCTTCGACTACCGCTACGTCTCCGGCGGCAAGATCATCGTCCGCCGCGCAGGCGAGGACAAGACGCTCACGACGCTGGACGGCAACGTGCGCAATCTGCAGCCCGACATGCTCGTCATCGCCGACGAAACGAAGCCCGTCGGTCTTGCCGGTATCATGGGCGGCGAGAACAGCGAAATTGTCTCCGACACGGTCGACGTCGTCTTTGAATCCGCGAATTTCTCGGGCGCTTCCATCCGCAAGACGGCGCTCGCGCTCGGTATGCGCACGGACGCTTCGGCGAAATTTGAAAAGGACATCGACCCGATGCTCACCGTCCCCGCCGTCAACCGCGCGTGCGAGCTGGTGGAGCTTCTCGGCGCAGGCGAGGTCATGGACGGCATGATCGATATCATCAACTACGTCCCCGCACCCGTCACGCTCCCGCTGGAGCCGGAAAAGATCAACGCGCTGCTTGGCACCGAGATTCCCGAGGCGGATATGATCGAGTACCTGCGCCGCGAAGAGGTACCGGTGGTAGACGGGCAGATTCAGGTTCCGTCCTGGCGTCCGGACCTTCGCTGCATGGCAGATATTGCAGAAGAGGTTGCCCGCTATTATGGGTACAATAACATCGAAACCACGCTCATGCGCGGCACGACGACCCGCGGCGGCTATTCCGAGACCGCGATGCTCGAGAATCAGGCAGGCGCTGCGGCAAGAAGCCTGGGCTACAGCGAGATTATCACCTACTCGTTCGTCTCCCCCGCATCGTTTGACGCAGTCCGCATTCCGAAGGACTCTCCCCTGCGCAGAACTCTGAAGCTCGTCAACCCGCTGGGGGAAGACACCTCCATCATGCGCACGATCATCCTGCCGAGCATGCTGGACATTCTCTCCCGCAACTACGCGATGAAGAACAAGGGCGTCAAGCTCTATGAGCTGGGCAGAGTTTATCTTCCGATCGACGGACAGGATCTTCCCGAAGAGCCGCGCCACCTGATCTTCGGCACCTACGGCGAGCACGAAACCTTCTTCACGATGAAGGGCGAAATTGACGCGCTGCTGCAGCTTCTGAACGTCAAGCCCGCCGAGTATGTCGCAAACCGCGAAAACCCGAGCTATCATCCCGGTCGCTGCGCCGACATTCTCATTGACGGCAAGCTCGCCGGTACCATCGGTCAGATTCATCCGCTGGTCGCGGAAGCCTACGGCATCGGCGGCGAGGTCTATGTTGCGGACCTCGACTTCACGACGATCGAAGCGTCTCTCGCCGAAGAGCGCGTCTTCCACAGCCTGCCGCGCTTCCCGGCAGTCACGCGCGATCTGGCGCTGGTCTGCGACGAATCGCTCACCGTGGGCGAGCTCGAGCGCTGCATCTCGGCTGCCGCCGGCAAGCTCCTGCGCAAGATCAACCTCTTTGATATCTACCGCGGACCCGGCGTCGCCGCCGGCAAGAAGAGCGTCGCCTTCTCTCTCGAGCTGCGCGCCGACGACCGGACGCTCACCGACGAGGATTCCACCGGCGTTGTGGACAAGGTCCTCAAGGCGCTCAAGGAAGAAAAGGACGTCACGCTCCGCTGATGCACCGGGGATCTTCCTCTCGTCTGCTTCGTTGGTTGCCAATAATATATCTTGTGTGGCATTATGTCATCCGGCGCAAAATCTTGTAACATAAATGAAATGTTCAGGATATTTACATTGCCCGGCAAATATACTATGATACTAACAACAAAACCGACGAAGGAGGTTAACCGTTATGAACGACAATACGATCAAATTTGTAGTTCCCGATGAAGCCGATCAAGAGATGAAAGCACTGCTCACAACCGTATACAGCGCGCTGAGTGAAAAAGGGTACAATCCCATCAATCAGATCGTCGGTTACCTGCTTTCCGAAGACCCGACCTATATCACGAACTACAAAAGCGCCAGAAGCCTCATCTGCAAGGTAGACCGCGACGAGCTGCTGCAGGAGCTGGTCCGGCATTATCTGTTCGATTGAGTTTCAAATCAGGCGGCTTACGCCGCCTGATTTTTTGCGCGAAAACAAAGATTTGCTTTTCGGGGAAAAATCTGCTATACTGTATGGTAGTATATGATTTTTGCCAGATTGTACGGCATTTTTCGGGCGTTTTGCGGTTTTTCCGCCGCAGCGCCACATGATCAAGGAGGTTCGTAATGGCAGACGAAAAGACCGTCCTGCAATACAAGGGTCGTCCCCTGATGCGCAAGGACAACATGATTTACTACGGCTCCATGGCAGACTCGCACATTGTCATGCTGCAGATTCTTGAGACCAAAAAGGTCCAGGACACTGACATCGCAACGCGCGTGAGCGTGGAGCTTCAGCTCACGGATCCCAACGCAAGAGCCAAGGACCGCATTGTGAAGAAGAGCGAAAAAGACGGCTTCTTCACCGCGCTCGATCTGGGAAGCGTATGGCTGACGCGCGCGCTTTCCGCAAAAAAATAAGTTCCGTTCCGCGTATACCGACAGAAGAAGCCGCACACAATATGGGTGCGACTTCTTTTTCATTTTTCCATTCCTCTTTGCTGCGGCAGATTTCTGCCGCAGTCTTTTTTTGCCCGCGTGCGTAAAACCCGGATTATCCGGCATACTAGGGAAAAAGGAGGGAATGTTATGAATGAACTGCGAAAAGGCAGACAGAGCATCGTCTTTCCCAATTACCCGTCCATTGCGGCAAGTGCTGCCGTCGCCGGAAAAAAAGAGGGCGAAGGTCCGCTGCGCGCGGATTTTGATCAAATCGCCGCAGATACAAAGCTTGGTCAAGCCAGCTGGGAAAAAGCAGAGAGCATGCTGCAGAAAACGGCGTTCGAGCTGGCGCTGGAAAAAGCGTCTCTTGCCTGCGGGGATCTCGACATTCTGTTTGCCGGAGACCTTCTCAACCAGTGCATCAGCTCCAGCTTTGCCGCCAGAGACACCAATCTTCCGTTTCTGGGGCTCTACGGCGCCTGCTCGACGATGGCAGAG
Organism: Clostridiales bacterium; assembly: GCA_003516765.1. GTDB lineage: Bacteria > Bacillota > Clostridia > Oscillospirales > Oscillospiraceae > CAG-170. The sequence goes on from DPCD01000130.1 coordinate 2,995, forward strand.
TCCTTGCTGCTTGCAGCGAGCTTTGTAAACGCAGGCTATGCAAAAAGAGCTGCCGCGCTGACGTCTTCACACTTTGCCTCCGCCGAGCGGCAATACCGCTTTCCTCTGGGCTACGGCGGGCAGCGCACGCCGACCGCGCAGTGGACCGTGACGGCAAGCGGCTGCTGCATTGTCTCAACTGGCGGCAAAGGACCGTTCATTGAGGGCGCGACCATCGGAAAAATTCAGGATTTCGGCATCAAGGACGCAAACAACATGGGAGCTGCGATGGCGCCCGCTGCCATCGACACCATCCGGCAGCATTTTGAGGATTTCCATCGCCGCCCGCAGGACTACGACCTGATCGTCACCGGAGATCTGGGGCTTCTCGGCAAACAGATTGTCCTCGAGCAGCTGCAGCAGGACGGGTTTGATCTTGCCGGTCGCTACAACGACTGCGGCGTCATGATCTTTGACACCGAACGGCAGGACGTTCACGCCGGCGGCTCCGGCTGCGGGTGCAGCGCCAGCGTCCTGTGCGGGCATCTGCTGCGCCGGATGCGCGAGGGCGAACTTCATCGGCTGCTGTTCTGCGCGACGGGCGCGCTGCTGTCTCCGGTTTCCTCGTGGCAGGGCGAGTCCATCCCCGGTGTGTGTCACGCCGTTTCCATCGTCACGGAAAGAAGGTGAGACTGTGGAATATCTCAAGGCATTTCTCGTCGGCGGCGCAATTTGCATGGTCGGTCAGATTCTGATTGACAAAACGAAGCTTACCCCCGCGCGAATTCTCGTCTGCTTCGTCGTGCTGGGCGTCATTCTGGGTGGCGCGGGCGTGTATGAAAAGCTTGTCGATTTCGCCGGCGCTGGTGCAACCGTACCTCTGACCGGCTTCGGATATAATCTTTCCAAGGGTGTGCGTGAGGCGGTTTTGGAGGACGGACTGCTCGGCGCGCTCACAGGCGGGCTAAAAGCTGCCGCAGGCGGCATCACCGCCGCAATGGTCTTCGGCTTTCTCGCCGCACTTCTGTTTGACCCGAAGGATAAGGCATAAGCCGTCGGGAAAGCGATGCATCTTTGGATAGCAATTCAGCCCGCAAACCGGAAAGGTTCGGTTTGCGGGCTGCGTTTTCAGTCGAGATGATACGCACAGTCGCAGGAGAAGAAATAGAGAATTTTTTCCTTGACCGGCGCGCCGTAGATTCTTGTCAGTGCTTTGGCATAGGCATTCAGCTGCGCGCAATAGCGCGCAGCGCACGCCTGCGGTCCGTCGGGCGTCCGGTCTGTCTTGAAATCAACCAGCACAATGCCGTCAGCTTCCTCCCAGAAGCAGTCGACTACGCCCTGCAACATCACCTGCTCTCCTGCCGCAGCGGGCGCAAACTCCACCGCGTCCGTCAGAAGCGAAAATTTGAACTCCCTGTGAAGCTTCTCTGCCTGCAAAATCCGCGCGCCGAAGGGTGCGGCGAAAAGCCGCTCAATACGCACTTTTTCCACACCCTGCGCCTGCTCCGGCGTCAGGAATTTTTCCCGCGTCAGGCGCTCCAGCTCCTGCTCGATGCCGTCCGCTGTCCGGCAGGCATTATAGTCGGCAAACTGCATGAAAAGGTGCGTGGCGCTGCCGCGCGCCCTGCCGGAAAGCTTCTTTTTCGCACCGAAGACCGGTAGGCGGAAGCGCTCGGGGTTTTTCGTCTCCTGCGGGGTCTGCTCGGCAGCCTCCAGATCGAGAAGCCGTCCTTTGAGCGCGGTTGCCGTAAGCTTCGAGGGCATGTTCGACGCGGCAAGGTGCGCATAGGGCGCAAAATCGTAGTCCGGCGCAGCAGGCTTTTCCGTTTCAGGCATCTCCGGCGCAGCTTCCGGAAGCGCAGTCTGCATCTGCTCCGACGAGCGGTGCAGCTGAATCAGCCATGGGATATTCTGCACCGAGCTGACATCATTGGGACCGGTCTCGGCAAACAATTCTCCTGCTTCCGTCCGGCAGAGCGCTGCCATCAGCACCCAGTCGCCCAGGCAAAGCGCGCTGCCTGCCGTCCGGGGCGGAAGCGGAAGCGTGAGTGCTTCGTTCCACTTTTTGAGCGTGGAGGATAGCTTTCCGGAGCAGTAGCTCATGACCAGCATCTCCTTCGCGCGCGTCATTGCCACATACAAAACGCGAAGCTCCTCGGCAATCGTCTGGCGCGTCTTCTTTTCGGCAATTGCCATGCGCGCAAGAGACGGAAAATACGCGCGCTTTTCCATATCCACAACGTTCGCGCCGATATACAGTGAGCTGTCGAGCAGCACGCTCATCGAAGCATCGCTCCGGTTAAACTGCCGCGACAAATCCGCAAGAAACACCACCGGAAACTCCAGTCCCTTTGACTGGTGGATGGTCATAATCTGCACGGCGTCTGCTGGTCCTGCCTGCGCGCGCGAAGACGGCAGCTGTCCGCTCTCTTCCAGCTCGTCCATATACCGCAAAAAGCCCATCAGGCTCTGATTTCCAGTGGCGGAAAAGGCAGACGCCTGCGCGCACAGCAGCTGCAGATTCTCCCGCCGCGCCGCGCCGTCTTCCATCGCGGAAAATACATCCTCCATGGCGGTCGTCTGCAGAACAAGGTCCAGAAGCTCCCCGAGCGGCAGAAGCCTGCTTTGTTCGCGCATCTCGGAAAGCCATGATAAAAAGCTATCGAGCGCCTGTCCGCGGTCTTCCATGGAAAGCAGGCAGTCGTAAAAATCCCCGGTTCGAAGCTTCCCTCTTGCACGCGCCAGATCCTCAGGCGGCACACCGAACGCTGGGCTGGACAGCGCCGTTACCAGTTCCACATCCCGGTGCGGGTTGTCAATCACCTTGAGCGCCGCAAGCAGCACCTGCGCCTCGGTCGTATCAAACAGGCTCCCGCCCCGGTCGCACCGGCTGGCAATCGACTGTTTTGACAGCGCGCTTTGATAGCTCGCGGCATTATCGCCCACGGCGCGCATGAGAATCACAATATCGCCCGGCTGCACATCGCGCAGCACGCCGCCGCTTGAAACCTGCATTTTTTCATCGAGCATCCGGCGGATGCGCGCGGCGACAAAGTCCGCCTCCGTCTCGCGCTTCTGCGGGCTTTGCTCGTCGGTCTCCGCCTTGCTCAGTTCTATGCAGTGCAGCTCCACCTTCGGCTGCGTGGTATCCGGGTAAGATAGCCCCGCGCGCAGCTTTTCGGCTTCTCCATAGGTAAGTTCGAGTTCGCCGCCCTGCATGCAAAGGGAAAACACATCGTTTGCCGCGGCAAGAACCTCTTTTCTCGACCGGAAATTATCCGAGAGCAGAATCTTTCGGGGCTCGTCGTCCTGCGCCTGCGTATAGGGCGCGTAAGCTTCATATTTCTGCAGGAAAATGCCGGGGTCTGCCAGCCGGAAGCGGTAGATCGACTGCTTCACGTCGCCGACCAGAAAACGGTTTTTCCCTCCCTTTGACACCGCCTCAAAGATGCACTCCTGCACCTCGTTGGAATCCTGGTACTCGTCGACCAGAATCTCGCGGTACTGCGCGGCAATCTCCCGCGCGCTCGAGCTGACGCTTCCGTCCTTCCGGTACAAAAGCGCAATCGTCTCATGCTCCAGATCGGAAAAGTCCAGAAGCTTTCGCCGCCGCTTTTCCTTTGTAAACGCCTCGTCGAACGCACGCAGCAGCTGCACAAGACCCGCGATGGCAGGCGCCGTCTTTTGCAGATCCGCCTCCACCTGCTGCGCCTGTGCGTAAAATGCGCGCTGCGCGCTGCGAATCGCATCGAGCGCGTCCTTACGCAGCTTCTGCGCGCGAAGTTTCGCGGTCTCGTCTTCGCAGGACCTGACCACCGGAAGCCTCCCGAAATCGGAAATGCGGTTTTCAAAGACACCGTCCCAGGTTGTCTCCTGCATGAGCTTCTGCACCTGCAAAAGATTCTTTTCGAAAAGCGGACCGTATTTTGCCGCCAGAATCTCGTCTCGTCCGATGCGCTTTTCCGCCTTTTGTAGACAGCCTTCCGCAAAAGACAGCGCGCTTTCCAGCTCCTGCATCCAGTATGCGCCCCATGGGCTTTGTTCGAGCGGCGTAACCGTCTCATATGCCGCCAGCGCGCGGCGCAGCCAGTCTTCCGGGTCCTTGCGGCAGCGCACCTCGTCGTAGCACGAAAGGCACAGGCTGATCAGCCGCCGGTCGTCCCGCCCGAAGCCGAGCTGGTCTGCCAGCGCCTGAAATTCTGCCCGCTGCTCGCGCGTGCGGTAGAAATCCTCAAGCGTATTCTGGAAGACCTCCAATCGGATGGCATTTGCCTCAGTCTGCTCTGCCACACGGAAATCCGGCGGCAGATCGCGCAGCGTGCAATACCTGCGGAGCATCGCCGCGCAGAAAGCATGGACCGTAGAAATCTGCGCCAGATGGATTCTCGTAAGCTGGCGCTGCAGGTGCCGATTCAAGGGATTTGCCGCAAGGTGCCTGGAAAGCTCGGCGCTGATTTTGCCGCGCAGCTCGCTTGCCGCCGCCTTCGTATAGGTAATAATCAGAAACTCGTCGATATTTGCCGGGTCGTTTTCGTTCTCCACATAGGAAAGCAGCCGGTCGACCAGCACCTTCGTCTTGCCCGAGCCTGCCGCCGCAGAGACAAGCAGCGCGCCGCCGCGGTTTTCTACCGCCGCCTGCTGCGCCGGGGTAAGCTTTATCTCAGCCATTTGCCTTCCTCCTTTCAAGCTCCTTCCAGAACTCGTCTGCACCGACCTTTTTCATATAGCGCACGTCCGGCTTACAGGCGTCCTTGTGGCAGGCGTGCTGATACTCGCAGTACTGGCAGCTTGATACCATCGGACCGCGCACAATCGGGTTGGGCGATACCGCGCCGGAAAAGAGCTTCTGCGTCAGCTCGCGCAGGCTTCCGGATACGAAGTCCTCGAGCAGCCGGAACTGCTCGCGTGTGGCAAGGCTCCCGGTCAGCTCTCCTTTTTTGTTCTGATATGGCAGATACACCGGCGTGTCTCCCGGCTCCATCGCCTGCAGCACCTGCTCGTCGCGCAGCAAGAGTCCCTGCCGCACCAGCTTTTTCTGCCGCTGCTTTGTCAGCGCCTCATCCGTCTGTCCCGGCTCCACTCGCTCGACATCCACACGCCCCGGCACATACAGAATGCCCGCCGGCGTCTTCCCGGCAGCGATATGCGTTCCCTTCGCGCGCTCGATGGCAAACAGGTACAGAAGCATCTGCAGCCCCTTGCCGCACAGAAGGTCCGTATAGTCAAAGTCCTTGTGTCCGGTCTTGTAGTCAATCACACGGAAATACTTCCCGCCCGGCTCGTCGAGAACATCCACCCGGTCGACAAAGCCGGACAGCACTGCCTGCCCCTCCGGCGTTTCGACATAGACCGGCGGAAGCGCGCCGTCTTTGGAGAAGGCAAGCTCCTCATCGCAGGGCGCAAAGCGCGAGACGCGCAGCTCGTCTGCCACATTTCTGACAATGCCGAGCACCTCCTGCCGGTTGCGCCGGAACAGATACGCGCACCGCTCGTCCGTCTGCTGCGCGTCCGACATGAATTTTTCTGTATACTCGTCCATGTATTTCTGCGCAATCGCGCAGACCGCATCCTGCGAGGTCTCGTGGAAGCCGCCCTGCGCCATCACGTCGCGCACCGTGCATTCCAGCACATAGTGGGCAAATGTGCCGAATACCGGCGCATCGAAGCTTGCCTGCCGCCACGGCTCCAATTTCAGCCCATAGCGCAGGAAAAACGCATACCGGCAGCCCGCAAATTGATCGAGCCGGGACGCCGAGAGCGAAAGCTGCCTGCCGTAGAGCCCCTGCACCGCCTCTTTGGAAAGTGCGGTAAAGGAAAAGACGCAGCGCCTTTCCAGCTCCCGGCGCACCTGCAGACTCACGGGGTCGAGCGTCCAGTCCGCCTGCTCCCGGATTGCCTGCGCGCACAGCGCCCGCCGGTCCGGCAAAAAGCCTGCGTCCTGCCGCGAAAGCGTCTCGCACTGCGGAAGAAGCGTCTTCGTTCTTGCCATCAGGTAAGATGGCTGTTCACTGCCGGACAGAAGCCACACACGCTTTCTCGCGCTCTGCAGCGCCAGCTGCGTCCAGCCAAGCTCCCGTTCGAGCCGGTCCGAAGCAAACAGCGACAGCTGCACACCGAGGCTCGACAAATTCCGCCGGTCGCTGTCAGACAGCAGCCCCTCCGACTGGGAAAACGCAGGAAGCGCGCCCTCGTCTGCACCGAGGACAATTAGATAGCCAGCCTGCAGCGCGCGCATGCCGTCCAAGCCGGATACCAGCACCTCGTCGAGATTTGCCGGAATCGAGCCGACCTGATAGCAGCCGAGCAGCATCCGGAACATCTGCAAAAACCGGTCCAGCTCCATCTCCTGCGCGCCCAGCACCAGCTCCGCCTGCTCCATGGCAGTCATCAGGATCTCATAAAGCTGCTCCTGTTCCTGCGCCGCCTGATGCTTCCCCTGCCGGTACAGCTCATTCGTCTGCTCGCAGGCGATCTCGGGAAAGTGCGTCTGCTCCAGAAACGCGCGCAGCGCATGCAGCCGCTCGGATACCGTCCTTCCAGGCAGCCACGCCTCGTGAAGCGTCTGCAGCGGCTCCATCGCGCCTTCGCGCCAGACGTTGAGCGTCAGAAGCTGCCGGTCCGTTTCCTCGTCAAATGTCTGTCCGAAGCCCTCCGGATGGCGCGTCCACGGTTTCAGCCATTGGCTACCGCGGATATTCCAGAAATACGCATAGCGCTCCAACCGGTCGCAGGCATCCGGCTCCAGGGGAGAAAAACCGGATTTGAGGTACTGCATTACATCTTCAAACGAGAACCTGCTTGCCGCCTGCATGGCAGACATCACCGCCTGCAGAAGCGGCTTTCCGAGAATATCGGTCGTGCCTGCGTAATAAGCGCCGATGCCGGCTCTTTGCAGCATGGGCTTGATCGCCTGCACATAGCCGGATTCCGTGCAGGCAACCGCAATCTCGCGCCACCGGACACCGGTTCTGGTCAGCTTCTGCACGATGCCCGCTGCCAATTCGCACGCACCCGCGCGCGTGTCCGCCTGCCCCAGCGACACCTCCGGCGCAGGCTGCGAAAACGGCGCGCCGCCCGTGTTCATGATCTGCGAAAGCCAGAGCTCCAACGAAGCCGGACGGCAGGTCCGCTCTGAAACCTGCTCCCGCACTACCGCGATATTCCGCCGCGCTGCCATACGCGAAAGCTGCTTTGCCGTCTGCGCGCCGCAGCGAAACGCCGCGTTGTCTGAGCCGTCGGTGCAGAGATAGACCTGCGTCTGCTCTGCCTGCGGGAAAATGGCGTCGAGAATCCGCAGCTGCACCGCCGTAAAATCAGAAAAGCCCGCGAGATAAAACCGTTTTCCGGCGCAGTAGTCCTCCTGGGAAAGCGTTTCGGCAAGCCGCGACAGCCGCGTCACGGGGTCTGCGCGCCCGGTTTTGCAGACGCTCAGATAACTCTCATACAAAAGCCCCAACTCGGAAAGCTTCTGCGCCTGCTGCCCGGTCATCTGCCCCGCCGCAGTCAGAAGCTGCTGCGGGGTGACGCAGCAGGTCAGAAACTCTTCCATCATCTTCCCCAGCTGCAGCAGAAACTCCGGTCTCAGCAGCGACGCGGCATAAAACTTGATCTGCGTTTTCACGCGCTCAGCAGCAAGATACAGGCACAAAAGCCTGCCGCCTTCATCGAGATACTCCTCGCTCACGCCGCCGTAAATCGAAAACACGCGGCTGGCAAGCCTTGTAAAGCTCAAGACCTCTGCAAAGCGGCTGATCGTATCGCCGCCCCGGCGGCACAAGGCACGCTCTGCCTCAAAGGAATACTGTTCCGGCACAATCAGAATCTGTTCGCCGATCCCTTCTGCGGCGCGCGCGCAGATCGTATCGATCAGCTGTGAGAGCCCTGCCTGCCGGTCGGGTCCTGTCAGAATGGTCAGCAACCTGAACGCCCTCCTTCGACTGTTTTTTTGTGTTTTTTTCATTATAGCAGGTCACATGGGTAAAAAAAAGGACGCTTACGCGTCCCAGAGCATTTTTTTGAGTTTGCCCAGCCACTCCAGCGTCCGGAACTCCAGCTCTACCTCGCCCGTATCCTCGGTCAGAACCGAAATTTCCTGCTGCGTCAGCCCTGCCCGCCGGCACACCTCGGTGAAATCCTCCTGCGCTGCCGGAAGGCACAGCGCCGGAAAGACCACGCACCACCAGTTGTGACCGCCCGCCTGCCCGATGCTTACGCGCAGCGTCCGGTATACGCCGGCGGGAAGACGGAAGGTTTCATATTCGCGCGTCGGAAACAGTTCCCTGCGCAGACTTACGCTTGCCGTTTCTTCGCAGCCAAGCGATGCAAGCTTCTCGTTCGCCGCGCGTTCCAGCTCCGGCAGCCCCGTCTGAAGCGCTGCCTCCGGGTTCTGCGCATCCCTGAGCAGTCCATTTGCCGTTTCCAGCACCGCATCGCGCACCAGAAGCTTCACGCGCTGGTCCTCCCTCGTATCCGAATTTGCAACGACATGGAGCCGGATGAGCTTTTCCGCCAGACGCTGCTGCTGCGCCTGCAAGCTCGCGCAAAGACTCGTCAGCACCGCCGCCAGCAGACAGCATACAGCTGTTATGTATCGTTTTTTCATAAAAACACCGCCTAAACTCTGGAATATCCAAAGTTTAGACGGCTGTTTTGCTGTTTATACGTTCTTTGCCAGGAAAACCTGATCGTATTTGTCCTTGAGCATCGTGCAGGCGACGGTCGCGTACTCAAACGAGTCGTAAATACCGAACACTGCCGAGCCGGAGCCCGTCATCTGCGCGCCGTAGGCGCCGTAGGTGATCATCATCGAGCGGATGTAGTTGATATCGAAATGCTCCTTGAGAACCAACGGCTCAAAGACGTTGCACATGCTGCCGCCGACGCCGAGCAGCTCGCCCTTCTGGAGGTTCGACATCATTGCCTTATGATCTGGGCGCTTTTCGATGAACGTCTCATCGAGCTTTTCATAGAGCTCCGGCGTGGAGACCGAGAACTCCGGCTTGCAGACGGCAAAGAACATCTCCGGTGCGTCGGGAAGCTTCGTGAGCTTGTTGCCCACGCCCTCGACCAGCACGGTGCCCTGCATCACACAGAACGGCACATCCGAGCCGACGAGACTTCCCAGTTCGCAAAGCGCCGGCAGCGACAGCGGATGCCCATAGTGCCGGTTCAAAACGCGCAGCACCGCCGCAGCGTCCGCACTTCCGCCGGCAAGACCCGCCTGCACCGGAATGCGCTTGCTGATGAAGATTTCAAGCCCTTCCTCGGGAAGTTTCGTCGCGGCATAATATGCCTTCGCCGCCTTCCAGGCAAGGTTTTTCTCGTCCTGCGGATAGCCCTCGGTGACGAGCGTCGTGGTCGGGTTTTCCCGGTCGGTCTCGTCAAGCACCTCGCGGTAGCAGTGGACCTGCCAGGGCGCGCCCGTTCCGATGTCGACGGTCACGTCGTCGTGCAGCGAGATTGTCTGCATGATGGATTTGATGTTGTGATAGCCGTCCTCCCGCTTTCCCAGAACGTCAAGCGTCAGGTTGACCTTGGCAAATGCACCTTCGGAAATCGTAACCATTACTTGATCTTTCTGCCCTCTAAATAGTACCGCTTCTCGCGGCTGTGACCCATGGAGAAGGTCTTTCTTGGCAACACGCCGTCGGCAATAACGCCGCGGAACAGCTGGCTCTTTTCCATCGCAGGCAGCAGGAAACCGATGGCGTTTTCCTGCTTGGCAAAGCCAATCAGTGCGTCGTCGTCATGGATGTAGTCGATCTCGCCTGCGTTTTCTTTCAGGTACTCGTCGAGGAAATGCTGCAAGATACCGACCGCCAGCTCGCCCTTGCTCTTATCGAGAATAATGGTGCCGGATTCTTCGCCCGCATACCACTTGACCGGGAAACCTTCAGTGCCTGCGCAAGCCTTTTCGAGCGCAGCAAGCAGCTTCTTCGGCTCGGTCTTGAAGATCACGCGGTGAATCGGCTCAAACGCCTGCGCCGGGTCATGGATGTTCTCGAGCTCGACGAGCGCATAGCGCGCCGGATGGTTGGAAAGATCAACGCCGGGGTTGTTCTTTTTCAGCTCTTCGTAGCAGGATTTCGCGGTAGCCAGAGAGTGGTTGCCGTCGCCGACGGCAAAGACCATCGGGGTGCCCTTGAGACCGACGTATTTTTCGCCCACGGTTGCGGTGTACTCGGTAAGTGCCTTGTTGAAGTCATCCACGTCCTTGCCCTCGACGAGCCAGCCGGTGATGTGTCCGCCGCCTTCCATGAGGTCGAAGTCGTAGACTTTTTTCAGGCTGTCCTTCTTCGCGCCGATTGGCTCAATGAGCTTCTTGTCGTGGTCATCGCAGAGCATCAGAACATGGGGAAGCTCAATGGGAGCGTCGCGGCGGACTCTCTGGCGGGGCGGAATGCGCTCGGGAACCGTGCGCTCGGTGGCACGGATGGCAGAGGTTGCGCCGGGGTTATAGTCATACGCATCGAGGTCGACCATGCCGACAAGACCTTCGCGGATGGAACCGTTCTCGAGCGTTCTTTCGACGTAGATGTAGCTGTTGGGATAGACCGTGAAGACGCCTTCGTCGACGTATTTCTTCATCGTCGCGTTAATTTCCGCCGTGTGCGCGGCTTCTTTTTCGGTGCCGAGTTCGGCTTCGGGAAGAATCAGGTTGATCGTGGAGACAGCGCCCTCGGCGTTCTTTCTCACGCGGTCCCAGTAGCCTTGATCGGACGTGAACTGGTCGCAGGCGATGACTGCCCACTTTTCCATATGGTCGGTCTTCGGCAGCAGAATGTCAGCGGGTAAAAATGCGTTCATAATATGATTCACCTTTCATTTTCATAAGTATTTTCGCGGAAACAAAAGGAAATTGCGACAAATTAAAGCGCAGCGCAGATTGCGCGCAGCAGCTCGTCATACGTCTCATATGCCGGAAGCTGCGGATAGTCCTGTTTGATTTTTTCGGTCGAGCGGAACAGGAAGCCTGCCTTGCTCGCCAGAATCATGTCCAGGTCGTTGTAGCTGTCGCCGCTTGCAATCGTATCAAAGCCGATCGACTGCAGCGCGCGGACGGTTGTGAGTTTCGTGTCCTTGCAGCGGAGCTTGAAATCGGAAATAAAGCCGTCTTCGCTGATGACCAGGGAGTTGCACAGGATTGTCGGCAGCCCCAGCTTTTTCATCAGCGGCATCGCAAACTCTTCAAACGTATCGCTCAGAATCACCGCCTGCGTCTTTTCGCGCAGACTGTCTAAGAATTCCTTTGCACCGGGCAGCGGGTCAATCTTTGCAATCACGTTCTGCACATCGGAGAGCTTCAAGCCGTGCTCCTTTAAAATTGCAAGCCGCCAGCGCATGAGCTTTTCGTAGTCCGGCTCATCGCGCGTGGTTCTGCGCAGCTCGGGGATGCCGCTTTCCTCTGAAAATGCAATCCAGATTTCTGGCACCAGCACGCCCTCCAGATCCAGACAAACAATGTTCATTTTATCGCCTCCTGGCAGGAATATCGGGGTTTCCTTGCAGGTGCTTGTCCGGCTGGGAAACTCAAAAAATGTTTACGTGCCTAAAAAATTTGCAGGCTATATTTATTATACAGGATTTCGCCAAAAATGCAATCTCAATTTCTTGCATTTCTGTGCGATTTGCGGAATAAGCGGCAGCCTTGCCGTGCATACTATGGATGCGTTCATAAAAGGAGGAATGATCATGGATACCTTGGCATTGATTCTGGCAATTATCGGCGCGGTCAACTGGGGTCTGGTCGGCTTCGCGCGCTTTGATCTGGTCGCGTGGATTTTCGGCGGGCAGACCGCGAGCGTCAGCCGCATTATCTACGCAGTGGTCGGTCTTGCCGGTCTGTGGTGCATCACCCTGCTGTTCCGCAGATCGAGAAAATCCGAAGCATGAACCGAAAAAATTCCCGGACATCGGAACAAACCGATGTCCGGGAATTGCTTTTTATTTGAGATTGCAGCGAATGATGCACTCAAAGCTCTTGCCGCCGTAGGTGGTCGAGACCGTGGTCGTGCCCTTGCCGGTTGCGGTGACGACGCCGTCTGCGTCGACCGTACATACGCCCGTGTTGCCCGATTTCCACGAAAGCCCCTTCACGCGGTTTCCGTCGGCGTCCTTGAGGGAGATTTTGAAGTACTCGCCGAGGAACGCCATGGTAACGTCCGAATGGCTGAGCGTGCAGCCCTCCGCATCCACATCCGCGCCGGACTCGGCGCTGGAATCGAGCTTGCAGCGGACGATGCACTCAAGCTTCGTGCCGCTGACCTCCGCACGCACGGTCGTCGTGCCGCTGCCGACAGCGGTAATGGTGCCGCTGGAGGTGACGGTGGCAACCGAGGCGTTTTCGCTCGTAAACGTCACCTGCGCACCTTCGGGGATGTTGCTGACAATCAGAGGCGCCTGCTCGCCGGGATAGAACAGCGTCATATCCGTGGAATTCAGCGCAGGCGGAAGCTCTTCAGGCTGCTCCTGCGCCTCTTCGGCAATGAAATCGCAGGTTACCAGACACGTTGCCGTCTGGTCTCCGCAGACTGCGGTAATGACCGCCGTGCCGCCGTTGACCGCAACGACCTTTCCCTGCTGGTTCACCGTTGCAATCGTCTCGTCGCTGGAGGTGAACGTTACCTCCTGATTGCAGGTTTCCGGAAGCTTCTGGACGGTGATGTTGTAAAACCGCTCCGGCTCGTCAAAGGTAATCGAGCTTGTGGCAAGCGTCAAGCCCTCGCAGGGCACAACCGCCTCCGGCTGCTCGTCCGATTCCTCCGGCTGCTCGTCCGATTCCTCCGGCTGGTAGTCTTCCTCGTTCATATACTGCTGCTCGGTGGGCACAGCGGGCTGCGACGGCTCGGAAGCAGCCTCCTGCGCGGGCTGCTGCGCCGGCTCCTGCATGCTCACCGGCTCCTTGGGGCTCAGGAATTTCGGGAACCAGCTGAGCTGATACAGCGCGAACGCCGCGCCCATCAGAACCGCAAGCCCCAGAATCACGCAGATCGTAACCATCATCCATTTCGGAATCTTATAGGGATTTTCCGCGCTTTTTGCCTCTTTTTCCTTTTTCGGGTCGGCAGCAAAATGGCCGCCCTTTTTCTTACTGAACTTTCCGCCGCGACCGCCTGCCGGCTTATACGCCGCGGGCATGACCGGCTGCGGCTCGGCTGCGCCGGGCTGCACCGCTTTTCCGCAGAGCGGACACTGACTGAGCGCGGCGTCAAACTCCGTGCCGCAGTATTCGCATTTTTTCAGTTTCATGCAAATCCTCCGTTTGCTGCGCACGCACCTTTGCGTGCTGGATGGTTGGCGACATTGCGCCGCTTCGGTTGAGACCTACTGCGTATCATAACACACCTTGCGACAAATTCCAACCCCATATCGCAATATCTTGTATTGCATTTTTATCAAAAATCGCTTAGAATAATAGGACGTATGAAAAGGAGGCGAACCATTTGGCAGAACTCAAGCTTATCTCGCCGCTGCTTTCCAATATGGAAGTAGTCGAGTGTGTGAGCGTTCGCGGCGCAGCCGCAGTATATATCGTCAGAAGCACCAAAAGCGGGCAGACCTACGTTCTCAAGCACATCTCCGTGCCCGAGTCTCAGAAGCAGGTCGACGCGCTGATGTTCACCGGAGCCGCCGCCACAAAGGAAGACGCGCAAAAATATTATGAGCAGGTTGTTTCCGATTATCAGACGGAGCTGACGACGCTTGAAACACTCTCGGCAAGCCCGAATCTCGATTGCTTCCGCAGCTATCAGATCGCGCCCAAGGAAGACGGCGTCGGCTACGACATGTATCTGCTTGCCGAGCATCGCAAGACGCTCGTCGATTACTTATCCGACAACGCCATGACGAAGCTCTGCGCGGTCAATCTGGCGATGGACCTTTGCAGCGCCCTCATCGATCTGCGTGCAGCGGGGCTCATTCACCGCGACGTCAAGCCGTCCAACATCTACTTGAACGCACAGGGGCATTTCCTGCTCGGAGACCTCGGCATCGCGAAAATCGACGATCTCAAATACTGCACGATGCCCGAGAGCATGCTCAGCTCCTACTCCGCGCCGGAGCTGTTCAGTCTGCTCGGCACGATCGAGCCAACGACGGATATTTATTCCGTGGGCTTGATTCTATACCGGATTTTCAACGGCAACCACGCGCCCTTTGAGGACGAAAACACGTCCGCGAAGGCAGCGGATCGCCGCAGAGTCACCGGCGAGGCGCTCCCGGTTCCGATGTACGCGGACTACGAGATTTCCGAAATCATTCTCAAGGCGTGTGCCTTCCAGCCTGCCGACCGCTACCAGAGCCCGCAGGAACTGAAGGACGCACTGGTCGAGTACATGAAGCGCAACCAGGTCGACGACACGCTGATTGTTCCCCCGATCGCGGGTGAGCACGAGCCGGTCGATCTGACGCAGGAGGAAGAAATTGAGCCGGTGCAGTTTGCAGACACCGATTCGCTGCCCGAGGATTTCAAGGAGAACTTCTCGCCGGACACGCAGATGCTCAACTCGCTCATCGACTCGGTCCATAAAGAAGCGCAGAAGGACCCAGAGGGCTACGGCATCTCCGGTTCTCTGGAGCCGGATGAAGAAGACGACGCACCGCTGGATGATTCCGGCGCGCCCAAAAAGCGCCGCAAAAAGAGCCGCTGGCTTCCCATCGCGCTGTGCTGCCTGTTGCTGATTGCCGGTATCGGCGCGGCGGTCTACTTCTTCATCATTGCGCCCAGCAATCTGCACATCAACGAGATCACCCTTGTGGACACCGGCACGGACTATCTGACCGTGCAGGTCGATTCCGGCGAAAAGGAAGGCTCGTTCCAGGTCGTCTGCTCCGACACCTACGGAAACAAGTTCCACCAGAGCTTCCAGGCAAAGACAGACCTTACCTTCTCCGGTCTTGTCCCCGGCACGCAATACACCGTGACCGTCGAGCCGCAGAACGGAGAAACCCCGACCGGCAATTACACGCTCATGGCAACGACGCTCGCGCAGACGGAGATTCTGAGCTTCACGGCAACGCCCGTTTCCGTGACGCAGGCGGAGCTGAACCTCATCATTCTGGATGGACCAGACCCCGGCAGCTGGACCGTCAGCTATGCGGCAGAGGGACAGGAAGCGCAGACCGCGACCTTCTCCGGTCACAGTACCGTCATTGCAGGTCTCGCCTCCGGCACCGAGTATACCTTTACCCTGCAGGAGCCTGAGAACACGAAGCTCATCGGGCAGACGAGCGCAACGTTCTCTACGGTTCCGACCGTCAGCATCGTCCCGCCGCTGTCCGTCGCGATTTCGAGCTCGTTGGCAATCTTGTCCTGGGATATCGAAGGCGACGCGCCCGAGAGCTGGACCGTTACCATCACGGGTCCCAACGACTACTCCGACACGCAGATCGTCTCCACGCCGTCTGTGACCTTCGAGGGCTTGACGCCGGGCGAGACGTATGAAATCATCATCTCCACGCCCACGATGCTGCAGAGCGTCTCGACGACGATTACGCCGAACATCACGAAGCTCTCCTCGTTTACAGCCGATGTCGACGGTGAGGATCTCGTTCTCGACTGGACCTGCGAGGTAGACCCCGCGGAGCCCGGCTGGACGCTGGAAGCAAAAATTGCGGGCATTGATACCGCGGTCGAGCTTCCCGAAGCGCAGGACGCGCCGCTTCGTGTGCCGCTCTCCGATCTGGTTCCCGATGCGGACTACACGTTCACCATTGCGCTCAAGAGCGGCGAAAAGCTGGAGGGCGAAACAAAAGTGGCGTATCACTCCCCGGCTGTGACGGACAAGTACACCGACCATGGCCTGGGCAATACCTACCTCGGCTTCTTCCTCAAGCCCGCAAATGTGGAAACCGTGACCAGCTCGAACCTCTCGACCTCGCGCAACAACTACTACACGATTTCCGAACAAATGGCGTTCGCGCTGCAAACACTCTCGACGCTCGACACGAAAGCAGAGGATGACATTACCGTCATGCTCGTTGTCCGTAACGACGCGGGCAAGCTCGTCAGCTTCGAAGAATCCCAGCGGCAGTGGAACACCATGTGGGAAAAGGATCTGTTCGTCGGTTCGCTTTCCAGCATGCCGCAGAAGGCAGGCACGTACACGCTGGAGATTTACTTCAACCACAAGCTCGTCACAACCAAAGACTTCAATGTCCGCGAATCGTAAAATAATCTCCCCGGTGCTTG
>DPCD01000130.1:19359-23433 GCA_003516765.1 Clostridiales bacterium
CCCCGGTGCTTGCGCACCGGGGAGATTCTTGTCTTAAAAAAGTATCAGGAGGCGCTGTAGCCGACGAGTCTGCCGAGCCAGGCGATGTAATACGAGTTATTGATCATATACGGATAGTTGATCACCAGCAGATCATTCACGCCCTGGTCCTTTGCAAACTGCGTCAGGTCCAGACTCGGCTTTCCGTCGCGGTTGAACTCTCTGGGGTCGACGACGATGATCTTGCTGTAGTGGCTCGTCAGGAACGGTGCAAAGGCGTTGCCGTAGGACTCCTTGAGCATCAGGCACACAGGTCCCTCCACGTCGGTTTCAATGACGCACACGGGCGTGTCGCCGCCGATAAAGCACTGATATTTGTTGCTGACAGAGGCGTCAAGATGCTGATAGACCACACTCACCGGCACGCCGTTCTGCAGATTCCCGTCCGCGTAGTATTTTGCGTGCGTGGTGGCAATCGGAAGATAGTATTCCAGATAATCGGGGTTATCCAGAAGCGTCTGGCTCTGGGGATAATTTGCCGTGAAGGTGTACATCGAGCCGACGAACCGGTCGTAGCGTCCGGTCTCAAACCGGTCGAGCGGCACTGCCTCAAAGCCTGCCGCCTCGCAGAACGCAGTGTAGGCGTAATATGCGCCCAGCTGCGTCCAGTGGTGGTCAGTCCGGAAGAAAATATACTCGTCCGTATGCGCGCGCAGCTTCGAGTAGGCATCGACGGTCAGGATGTCTTTTCCCATCTTGCCGTAGCAGTAGTCGATCATGTCCTTCTGGGAATTGAGTCCCTGATGCATGCTCTCGGGCGAATAAAACTCGCCGCCGTTCGGCGTGACCAGACTGATGGTCCGCACATCACTGCCCAACGCATCCGCCAAAGCATTGACGGTCTTTGCGTAGCTCTCAATGACGGAGTTTGTTGCCGTCGGAATTTCCATCGCGCGATCGCCCACAATCACGACATTTCCGGCGTACTGCGCCTCGGAGATATCGGGGTTATCCAGCTCCGGCACCGAATCCTCCTCGGTTGGTTCCGGGGTCGGCTCCGTATGAGCTTCGCCGCTCGTCTCCCCTGTCGCCGTTTCCGGCGCAGCCGTTTCTGCTCCGGTTTCCGGATTGGTAATCTCAGCATCGCCGGACGTTTCCTGCGAAGGCTGCGGCTCGTTTTCGAGCGTCTGCCCCGTTTTTTCATATTCCTGCCGCGCCAGCGACTCGCCGCCCTGCTCGGCACCGGTGTTGCCGTCGAGGACGAGAATGTTGTCGTCTCCGGCGGAGGAATGGTAGAAGCCGTTGAGCCAGCGGTTCGCCTTCAAAAGCGTATCTCGCATCGGGAACGTGTTCGTATACCAGGTTTCCAGCTTGGAGATGAATGTGCCGTCCAGCAGCGCCTGCATGGAAAACTGCGGCTTGCTGGTATCCGCGCCGTCGCTTCCCACGCCGGTTGTAAAGAGTGAGGCAAGCCCGATTGCCAGCAGCAGCGCCAGAATGATGCCTGCCATCGCGCGATAAATCTTTTTCATGCGCCCGCCCTCCTAGAAGCGGAAATACAAAAATGCATTGTAGCTCGACCCGGCAAGAGAAATCGTTGCCAGCGCCAGCAGTGCCAGATCAAAAACGAACGTCAGCGCTGCGTAGACCTTGTGCCCCACGCCGTCGTCGCGCTTTTCCGCGCACAGAAGCCCAATCACATTTCCCGTGAACTGCGGAATTGCCGTGCAGCCGACCGCGCAGACCAGCAGCAGCGGCAGATTATTGCGCAGCAGCAGATTGGTCGTCTCGTTTGTGAAGCCGGAGCCAGAAAGCCCGAACAGAATCCGGAAGCTTTCCAGCAGCCGCGTCAGATCCGTGTGATAGAAAATGTTCCAGCTGAACAGAATCAGAACCAATGTCACAAGATGGCGCACCGGCTTTGGAATTCTGGAAAGCCCATTTCTGAGCAGCCGCTCGATGCACAGCAGCACAAAAAAGTACAGCCCCCACAGCACAAAGTTCCAGCTCGCGCCGTGCCACAGACCCGTCAGCGCCCAGACGACAAACAGGTTCAGATACACGTGTTTCCGGTTGCCGCCGAGCGGTATGTAGACATAATCCCGGAAGAACGAGCTGAGCGAAATGTGCCAGCGCCGCCAGAATTCGGTGATGGATTTTGCCGTATACGGCAGGCGGAAGTTCTCCATGAACGTAAAGCCGAGGATTTTCCCGAGACCGATTGCCATGTCGGAGTAGCCGGAAAAATCGAAGTAGATCTGGAACATGTAGGCGAGCATGCCGAGCAGGATGCCCACCGACGTCGCGCCTGCAAACGAGCCGCCCAGCAGCTGGTCAGCCACCTGCCCGATGTGGTCGGCGAGCAGGACCTTCTTTCCCAGACCGACACAAAAGCGCGTCACGCCGCGAAAGATATTTTCGCTGTCCAGCTCTCGCGCGCCGATCTGCGCCGCAACGTCCACATAGCGGACAATCGGTCCTGCGATGAGCTGCGGAAACATCGAAACATACAGCAGCAGCTTCCAGTAAGACCGCTGCGCCGCAACGTCTTTGCGGTACACGTCGACCGAATACGACAGCGCCTGAAATGTGTAAAACGAGATGCCGATCGGAAGCGAAATCTGCGGCACGGCAAACGCGGTTTTGAAAATCGCATTGCAGTTTTCCACCAGAAAGCCCGCGTATTTGAATACGATCAGCCCCAGCAGGTTCAGCGCCACGCACAGCGCCAGCAGCGCCCGGCTCCTCTTTTTTTCAAACGCCAACGAAAAGCCCCAGTTGAGCGCTGCCACCGCCAGCATCAGAAGCACATACACCGGCTCGCCCCAGGCGTAGAACACCAGACTCGCGCAAAGAAGGACGATGTTTTTCGCCGTCAAGCTCCGCTGAATAAAGTACAAAAGCAGGCACAGCGGCAGAAAAATATATAAAAAGAACAAGCTTGAAAAAACCATAAACCAGATTCGCTCCGCTCTCAATCGATTTACATAAAAAAATTTACATAACTACCAGCGCTTTCTAATTTATCAGACGGCTTTCGTTTTTTCAAGACAAAAAACGCAAAATTAAGAAGTATTTTTTCCCAGCTGCATCCGCACCCGAGGCACGCCAAAATTCTTACAGTTATTTCCGATTTATCTGCTGCCCGGCACTTGTATTTTTCGTGTTTTTATGCTATATTATTTTATTATTATGTGGAATTCAGTCCGCTGCGACAAAGATGGCGGACGCGAAAGGACAAACCATGCTAGCAATTGAACGCAAAAACGAAATTCTGCAAAAACTCCGCGCCGAACAGCGCGTTCTGGTCAGCGAGCTTGCTGCCCACTATCAGGTCACGGAGGAAACCATCCGCCGCGACCTCGACAAGCTCGAAAAAGAGGGCTACGCCACCAAAACCTACGGCGGCGCCATCCTCGGCAACAGTACGAAAACCGACCTGTCCCACGCCATCCGCAGCAAGACGAACGTCGAATTCAAAAACCAGATTGCAGACCTCGTCTGCCAGATGGTCGACGATGGGGACCATCTGATGATCGACGACAGCTCGACGGCGCTGTTCTGCGCAAAGAAGCTGCGCGACAAGAAAAACCTTACGATCATTACCAACTCGGTCGAGCTGGTGGTGGAGCTGGCAAACGTGGAAACCTGGTCGATTCTGCTCACGGGCGGCAGACTCAAGGCAGAGTCTCTGGCGCTGGTCGGCAGCCAGTGCGAAAAATATCTCGGCAACTATCATGTGGACAAGGTCTTCGTCTCCTGCAAGGGTCTCGACCGCGAAGCGGGCGTCACTGACTCGAACGAACTCAACGCACAGGCAAAGCAGGCAATGCTCCGCGCTGGGCGGCAGAAGATTCTCGTCGTCGACAGCTCGAAGATCGACAAAGTCTCGTTCGTGAACATCACCCCGGTTTCCGGCATCGAGGCAGTCGTCACCAACGCCCGCCCCAGCGAGGTCTGGCTGCGCTACCTGGAAGATCAGGGCGTGCGCTGCATCTATCCGAAGGATTAAACAGAACCAGCTGAAGCAAGCCGCTATCGCGCAGATAGCGGCTTGCTTGTTCTTTTGCCTTCCAGACACACGAAAAGCGGCTC
>DPCD01000086.1 GCA_003516765.1 Clostridiales bacterium
TTATGTCAACCGGATATACAGGAACAGTTGAATGAAATCCTCTCGGAAAACCTCCTGCCACCGTCCCCCGCAATGCCAATCGAACATGATGCTCTGGAGCAGGACGGGTCGCCCGTCCTGTTTTCGTATCTCTGCGACCTGCCAAGGCTGCACCGGTTTCGCTGTGCGCTGACGCTGCGGAACCAGACTGGCAGCATCCTCTGCTTTGACTATCAGGCAGAGGCGCTGCGGGAGGCGTTCGGTGCGCAGGTCAATATCACAAGCATCGACTTTGCCGCTTATGAAAGGATGATGCTCCATCAATAAGAAACAGAAGATCACGCTGGCCTGTTTTCTACCCGTCGCGCTGGCCGCGCTTTTCTATGCGGGCGGCTATCTTGCGCAGTTCATCTACAACTATCAGGCATGGGCAGCCGAAGGCGGCACGCCGTACAGCGGTACCTCGCCGCCGCTGCCGGACGCCGCGTTCGACGTCTGCCTGCGGTTCGTATTCCGCTTTCCATACGGTCTGTACGGCATGGGCATCTTTCTGGCGGCAATCGTACTTCTCGTCGTGGCGATCATGCACATGGGTGCCGGCGGCGACGGGCAGTACGACAAAACCAGAAACCTGATCTATTCCCACAAGGGAACCTACGGAACAGCCGGTTTCCTGAATCCAAAGGAAGCCGGGCAGGTACTCGATTTCGTTCCGGACCTGCGCAAGCATCACGGCACAATTCTTGGCGAAGTGGATGGCCGCGTGGTCTGCATTCCGGAGAAAACGCGCTTCAATGGCAACCTTGCCGTCTATGGCGCAAGCGGCTCGAAAAAGACGCGCGCGTTCTGCGTCAATATGATCTTGCAGTGCGCGGCGCGGAAAAGCTCGCTGGTTATCTGTGATCCGAAGTCGGAATTGTACGAAAAAACCAGCGCGTATCTGCGCGATCAGGGCTATACCGTGCGCGTGTTCAACTTGGTCACGCCCGCGTCGTCAGATTCGTGGAACTGCCTGTCCGAGATCGACGGGCAGGAGCTGATGGCGCAGCTTTTCTGCGACGTTATCATCCGCAACACCGGCAGCGACCGGGGCGACCACTTCTGGGACAGCGCCGAAATGAATCTTCTCAAAGCACTTGTGCTGTTTGTCGAGCGCAGCTATCCACCGGAGCGTCGGAACATTGGCGAGGCGTATCAGCTGCTTGTAAGCTGCTCGGAAAAGGAACTGAACGAGCTGTTTGACGCGCTCCCGCTGGGGCATCCGGCCAGAGCGCCGTACAGCATCTTCCGGCAATCGTCGGAGAGCGTGCGCGGCGGCGTCATTATCGGTCTCGGCTCCCGGCTGCAGGTGTTCCAGAACGCAGATATTCGCGCCATCACCAGCCATGATGAGATCGATCTGGAACTGCCGGGCAAGCAGCCGTGCGCTTATTACTGCATCACGAGCGATCAAGACAGTACCTTTGATTTCCTGTCCTCGCTGTTTCTGTCGTTCATTTTTATCAAACTCGTCCGCTACGCCGACCAGAACTGTCCGGGCGGCTGTCTGCCGGTTCCTGTCCATGTGCTTGGCGAGGAGCTTTGCGCCTGCGGCGTTATCCCCGATCTCAGCCGAAAAATCTCCGTCATCCGTTCCCGAAACATCAGTATGTCCTGTGTGTTCCAGAATCTCGCCGGTCTGCAAAACCGCTATCCCAACAACCAATGGCAGGAAATTCTCGGCAACTGCGACGTGCAGCTGTTTCTCGGCTGTACGGACGCACTGACGGCGGAGTTCATTTCCTCACGCTCCGGCGAAGCAAGCGTTGCCGTGACCAGTCAGGCCAAGCAGCTCGGTACATGGCGTATTTCCAACTATACCCCGGAATACCGCGAGACAAGCGGTGTCGGCAGACGGCGGCTTCTCACGATGGATGAAGTCTTGCGGCTGGACGTGGATAAGGCGCTCGTCATTATCCGTGGGCGAAACATTCTGGAGGTCGATAAGTTTGACTACTCCAAGCACTACGAGGCGAAGAAACTGCGTCCGGACAAAGCGGCGGCACACATCCCGCGCTGGCAAAGCGAAGCGCCGCCGGCACCGGATACCCCTGCACCCCGCACGGCCCCAGCGCCCAAAAAGGATACTCCTGCAAAAAAGCAGAAGATCATAACCACCAGCAAGGAATCCATTTTATCCAAACCCAAAACAGCAAAAAAGGAGGAATGACCCATGCCCAGAAAAAAGGAATTACCTGCCCCGGACAGCGGCGAACAGGACGACCTGCTTTCTACTGAACCGCAGGAGTCTCCCGATGCGCCGCTCACCGAGCCGCAGGAGGAACCCATCCCCACAGAAAGCCCACCCGATGAGGGCGCGCCGGAGGATGATACGCCGTCCGAAGAATACACGGAATTTCTTCAGGCATTGAACGAAGCTCCTGCGCAGGAAGAACCGCAGCCTGCTCCGTCTGACGAAGCGGAACCGATGCCCTCCGAGGAAGAACCGGTGCTGACCATCTCCACAGAAGAACCGTCCAATGAGTCCACGCCCCCGGAATCTCCGCCCGCGCCGCGCAATGACGCGGTCCTGACGATCACAGCCAGAACGCGCATCAAAAGTGAAGCCGAAGCCGCCGACGAACTCTGGCACGAGATCCGCAATGCCTACCGGACGCGGCGGATCCTGACCGGCACGCTGGACGGTATTGAGCAGACGGCAGGTGGAAAGACGCTGGCGACGGTCAGCTTCCGCGGCTTCCGCATCGCCATCCCGATCCGAGAGATGCTTGTGCTGGAGGAACGAATGCCGTCCGGCAAAGCGTATGCCGACTATATGAACCGGCTGAACCGCATCCTCGGCACGATGCTTGGCGCGGAGATCGATTTCATTGTCAAGGG
>DPCD01000037.1:0-179 GCA_003516765.1 Clostridiales bacterium
GCGGCGTCGATCTTCTGCATGAACTCGGCATACGTCGTCTTTTTTCCCATGAACTCATAGGCGTAGTTCTTGGGATACTTGTCGGCAGCTGCCTTGACCATTTCATAGATGGTCTTCTGCGGATATTTCAGATGCTGCGGCGTGTCGCCGTAATACTTGAGCCAGGGAGCGGAAGAGGA
>DPCD01000037.1:424-596 GCA_003516765.1 Clostridiales bacterium
CACACCTGCGCGTTTTGCGCGCCCTCAATTATACAGGAATTGCCGGAAAAACGCAACCGCTTTGCGACAATTCCCGCGCCTTGCATGGAAAGCGTTACTTGTTGAGCAGCCGGGCGAAGACGGGGCGAGAGACTCCCATGGCGCCCTTCGGGCAGAACTCCTGACAGCAGAA
>DPCD01000037.1:684-2916 GCA_003516765.1 Clostridiales bacterium
TCCGGTCGGCAGAGCCGCCGGATAACATGGATTTCTAATTTATTTCGCCCTGCGGGGCGAAACTCTACGAGGTTTTATTGATTGAGAAGCCGGGCGATAAACGGCCGGGAAACGCCCATTGCGCCCTTGGGGCAGAACTCCTGACAGCAGAAGCAGTGGATGCACGCCTTGCGGTCGATGACGGGGAGCTTGTTTTCCATCCGGATTGCCTTCGCCGGACAGATCTTTGCGCACTTGCCGCAGCCGATGCAGTCGTTCTTTTGGACCTTCGGACAGGGCGTAAGCGCATGGAACATGACGCTGTCGACGATTTTGCCGACAAAGCCCGTGCCTGCCTTGTGGAAAAAGACGCTCGACTGGGCGGGCATGGTCTTGAAATCCGGAACGATGAACGCCGCTGGTTCTCCGGCAATGATCAGCTCCTCTGCCGTCTGCGGAATCAGACCGCGCACGCGCGCCGCCTGCAGCGTCGGCACATCGTCTGCCGTAAGCCCGATGAGCTTTGCGGCAAGCAGGTCGAGCTTGGAGGGGGACTCGGCGGCAAGCACCGCGCCAATGGCGCGCGGCGAACCCTGCGTGGGTCCGTTTCCTTCCATGCCGACGACCGCGTCGCAGATGCAGATGCGGGGGTTAAAATACGTCGAAAGATCGATCAGCATGTTGGAAAAGTCGGAAATCTGCGGGTATTTATAGTGGTATTCCGGCTTCATTGTGCCGGGAATGACACCAAAATAATTCTTGACGGCGTTTGTCAGACCCATCATGCCGTGCGTCTTGAGCTTGCAGAAGTCGATGATGGCGTCCGCCTGATCGAGATATGCGGTGTAGGCAAATTTCTTTGCGCAGACGGCGTCCGGGAAGGAGGCGTCCGCCTGAGAAAAGTCCTGATTCAGCTCCGCACCGACGGCTTCGCATGCGTGCATGCCGCTCAAATCGTAAACATGGTTCACATGCGCCGCGGTATAGAGCCCGCCGGGGCTGTCTCCGAGCAGGACGCTTGCGCCGCGCGCGCGGAGCATCTTCGTCAGCTCGCACAGAAGCGCCGGATGCGTGGTTGCCGCCTGCTCGGGCTTCATGGCAGAGACCAGATTGACCTTTATGACGACGCGCATGCCGTCTTTGACCCAGTCGAGCCCGCCGAACGGGGCAAGCGCCTGCTCAAGCGCCAGCCGGCATTCCTCCGCGTCATAGCTTTTGCAGGAAACAATCGATACATCGACAGCCATATCCAAATCCTCCGAAGATTGCGTCAGTTGACAAGCGCGAGTGCCCTTGTCAACTGACGCTTAAAAGTAGGTCTACTATACCATATGGACGCGGGAAATTCAAACCAATTCGGGCGCGAAAAGCAGATGTTTACAAAATGGTTAAGATCTGATATAATAAAGTGTCATTTTGTATGAATTTCGCAGAGGCGGTATCGAAAACGGCTTCTGAGAAAGGAGCATCTTGCATGGATGACTTTGACGTTCAAAGCAAAGACCGGGAGCTGGACGCGCTTCTCAGCGAGGTAAAGGGACTTCTGGGAGAGGACGAACCGGAGCGGGAAGACCCGATGGAAGACGCCGGGCTGCAGGACGAAGTATCGGAAGGACCGATGACGGCGGACGACGTGAACATCGACTTTGAAAAATTCTATGACGACGCCGCGGGCTTTCCGGATGAGGGCATCTACACGCCGCCGACTGCCTACGAGCAGTCCAAAAGCGCCTATCAGGTGGCGCGCCGGGCGGAGTATGAGCGCATGCGGGAGGCGGAGCGCGAGGCAAGAGACCGCCAGCGTGTGGCGCGCGACCGCGAAGAAGAGCGGGTGATGCGCAAGCTGGAAAGCAGAAACCGGAAGACGGCGGAAACCGTCAAGAATCCTCCGCGCTCAGACGAGGAATACGCCCGGTGGCTCTATGAGCAGGGCGTGGAGCCGGAGACCGAGGAGCATAGGGAACTGCTTCGCCAGCGCAAGCAGGAGCAGCAGACGGCACAAAAGCCGCCGAAGAAAAAGCGCGGCGGCGGCTTCCTGAAGGTGCTTCTGGTGCTGGCGCTGCTTCTGGCGGCGCTGCTGGGAAGCGTACACTTTGTCGTGGCGCGGCAGCCGCAGGCGGAAGAAGCGCTCGGCGCGCGCAAGGCGGGCTGCTCGACCATTCTCATTGCGGGCACCGACGAGGGCGGCTACCGGACGGACACGATGATGCTCTTTTCCGTCAACCGCGCGACGGGGAGCATGAGTCTTGTCTC
>DPCD01000076.1 GCA_003516765.1 Clostridiales bacterium
TCTACTAACTATTGACTACTTCAGCTTCTGCTGCAGCGGGCTTTCGATGTATGGAGGAATGATTATTTCTCGACAACCTCGAGAATTTCCATCGGACATGCCTTGGCGCAGATGCCGCAGGCGATGCACTTCGAAGCGTAAGGCGCCTCTTCGACCTTCACCAGCACGCCGAACGGACATGCGTCCTTGCACTTGCCGCAGCCGACACAGAGCTTCTTATTGATCGTGTAGACGCCCTTTGCGTTCTGGGTGATTGCACCATGCTCGCAGACCTCGGCGCACTTGCCGCACTGCACGCAAACCATGGGCTTTGCTGCGCCGTTGCGCTCGATGATCTGAAGACATGCCTTGGACGGATCAAATTCCTTGTAGAAAGCCTCGGAGCATGCACGCACACACTCGAGACATGCCATGCACTGGGTACCCTTTTTGACGGTCAGTTTTTTCATATTCGATCTCCTTTTTTGTTTTTTAAGCCGGCAAACAAAGGCAGTCATGAGTTTCTTGCGATTGAAAACCCAAAAACTGCCTTCTGGCACCAACTCTGAAATTCCCTCTGCGTTCATTATACAGGGCAATCGCAAAATAATCAATATTTCCTCCGGAAATTTTGAAAAATTGGTGTAATTTGTCTGGAACGCCCGGTTTTGGCAGCAAAGCAGTACATATTCTGTCCACCGCGGCTCACACTAAATGCGTAAACCGCGTGCGCAGCGATGCGCCGCAAGTGTATTGGAGGAACATGCTATGAAAAAAATGACGCTTTTCCTGCTGACCGCGCTGGTCCTGGCGTCCGTCTTTGCCGGGTGCAGTGCATCGGCATATATGGACGACCCGTATGCCGGCGGCTACAGCAACGTCTCGACCACCCGCAACGGAACTGTCAACGGCACCAACGGGCGCTATGCCAGCTACGGCTATTACGACGGAAATACCGCTTACAACGGCACTTATAACGGCACCTACAGCGCGTATCCGAACGCCGGTACAACCCGCTCTAACACTACCACCACAAACGGCAGAACTGGCACAGCAGCCGGAACCGGCTCCTACACCGGCACCACCTCCGGCACCGGCATGACCGGCGGCAGATAAAATGCGCAGCGGCAGACGTTCTCATCTGCCGCTGTTTTCCTATGCAATCTACGGAAGCGGGCGAACCTCGATGTCCTTGAAAAGGACCGCGCCGCCCGGTGTCTGCGACACAAAGCCGTTTTCCGCAAAGAAGTGCGCTGCCCGCGCATTTGCGTCCGGAACGCTGACCTGGATTTCCCTTGCCCCACGATTTCTCAGCACACTCACCGCCTGCCCGAGCAGCTGCTGCCCGAAGCATCTGCCGCGATACGCCTCGTCCAAGGAGAGGTCCAGAATCACGCCGAAATTCTGCGTATCACCCGCGCCCAGCACAAGCTGCCCGACGGTTCTGCTGCGCAGCTTTGCAAGCCAGGTCTCCGCCTTGTCCGGCGCTTTTTCGAACCACAGGCTGTAATCCGCGCGGTCCGTCGCGCCCTGCTTGAGCCGCTGCTGGCGCTGCATGGTGGAAATTTCCGGAGACAGGTGCGAAGCGTCGTTGAGAAAATCGAATGTGATCTCCCCGTCGCGCCAGCAAAGCCGCGACACGGCAGTATTTTCGCAAAACGGCAGTTCGTCCGTTTTCAAAAGCCGCTTCTGTACCCCGCGCAGCACGCAGGCGTGCGTGAAAATCGCGATGGTCTTTCCGTCGTTTTGCGCGGCAATTTCGTGCAGTCCCTGCAGAAACCGGCTGGTATAGCCGTCCCACGTCTCACTGCCTGTTACCTGCCAGACGCGCTCGTTGTGGTTAAAATCGTCCATATTCGACTTGTCGAAGCGCTCGAGCCAGCCGAACGGCACATCCTCCCAGCAGCCGACGCTCGTTTCCCGGAACCGCCGGTCCGGGTGGAGCGGCAGCCCTTTGGGAATATACACCGCCTGTGCGGTCCGGCACGTCCGGTAGAGGTCGCTTGCATAGCAGGCGTCGACCGGAATATCTTCAAAGCGCGCCCGCAGCGCTTCGATCTGCCGCACGCCGTTTTCCGTAATCAGAGAATTGTATTGTCCGTGCATCCGCCGGTAGGTATTGCCTTCCGCTTCGGCGTGACGCACGAAATAAACTGTTGTCATTTACATCACCGTTATATAGCTTAAAATCTGTTTTTTCATTTTTTCCGCTGCCGCGAGCGCCGCCTGCTGATAATCTTGTCCGTCGCCGTCCTGCTTCTGATAGGCATAGAGTATGCTTCTGCCTGCCAGAATTGCCGCGCCGTGTCCCATGCGGTCAAAGGCAAACTGCGCGTCCTTTGCGCCTGCGCCCTGCGCGCCGTAGCCGGGAACTAGGAAGAAAAGCCTGTCATATTTCCGCCGCAGCGTCTCCAGCACCTGTCGGTTCGTCGCGCCGACGGCAATGCCGATTTCCGAGTAGCCGTTCGCGCCGAAAAGCCCGGTGCTCCACCGCATCGCAAGGTCTGCCATCACCTGATAGACCACGCGGTCGCCGGAGAGCAGATCCTGCACCTCGCGGGCAGATTTGTTGGAGCTTCTGGAAATGATGAAGACGTTTTTCCCGGTCCGGCAATAGTCTACAAAGGGCTTGACCGCGTCGCTGCCCAGAAAGCCGCTCATGAGAACACCGTCGCAGGGATAGGGCGTGAAGCTCGCCTCTCCGACCTGAATTGCGCCGAAGCAGGCATCCGCCTGATCCTGCGCCGTCGTGCCGAGATCGGCGCGCATGAGGTCCAGCAGCACGTAATAGCCGAGGCTCTGCGCGTAGGAAAGCACCTCCTGCATCGCTGCCACACCGTCTGCGCCCAGCGCAGAAAACGCGCCGCTGACGATGCTCACCGCCGGAACCGCATCCTTGAGCGCGTCGAGAATGCCGAACGAGAACGTCCGGTAAGCATCCGCCGCCGCGCGCAGCGTCTGACCGTATTTGTGCCGGGCTTCCTCCTTGATATGCAGCGGCAGCTCCCGGATTGTCGGGCAGATGCAGACCATCGTCGGATTTTTGAGCTTTCTGATTTTTGCCTGTAATACATCAACAGCCATGCGGCGTACCTCCCTATTTATTTCTGATGTTCAGTATAGCACAGATTTTGCAATCTGAACAGCCAAAAACGCAAGATTTGCCGCTCATAAGCGCCCGCGGCAAAGGCAAACTAACCTTGAAGGGAGGGACACACATGCAGGTCCGTTCATTTCTTCTGACCATGGGTGCGGGCGTCGCGGTCGGCGCGCTGGGCGCGATGATGCTGCCGAAAAACAGCGAGGTCTACAAGACCACGAAGCAAGCGACAAACGCCATCAAGCGCGAAGCGGAAAGCGCCATTGACTCGCTCGGGTCCATGCAGTAACAAGCTGCCGCACCTCTTTGGAGGTGCGGCGGTTTTGCACCCCGCTGGTTTGCAAACGGAAATTTCTGTGGTATACTGAAGAAAATTCCAGAAACGGAGGTCTTCTTATGAAGCGTTTGTTTGCGATCGTTTGCCTGCTGGCGCTGCTGCTGTGCGCCTGCGCGGAGCCGGAGCCTGCGCACGTGCAGGAGCCGATTTCCCAGCCGGAAGCTGCCGGGCAAGCAGCCGAAGCTTCCGAAAAAACAGCATTGCTCTCCCCCGCTGCCGCGCGCATGGCAGATCTCACCGCAGCGGATATCCACTACACCGATTTTGACGTGGATGCCGACGCGCTCTGCGCCGCGCTGCGGGAGGCGTCCGCCTGCCAGACGCAGGACGAATCAGACGCCTTGACGCATTACATGCTCACCGTCTATCTCACCGAAACTTTCAGCTCTGCCGCCGAGAACTTCTTCCTGACCGCAGGTCTTGACGAGCCGTATGTCCGTATCAACTACCGCGACCCGGAGGGCGGCAGCCATGACGCGGTTTTCGAAAACGAAACGCTCTACTGGCTGCTGCGCAATATTTACCGCATCGAGCCGGACATCGACGAGGCGGCGCTTGCGAAGTATCAGGATATTCTGGACGCCTCTGCGCAAAAAAAGATTGCTGACAGCCTCGCTCTTGCAGATGTCAGCGGCTTTCCGGGCTACACCGGTTTTGAGATTTACCGGCTTGTGAAAACAGATACCTTTGCAGACGGCGATGATACCTACGACGTCTACAGCTGGAACGCAGCCTTTCTGACGGACGAGCCGGACAAGGTTCTCTACGCGGGAGGTATGCGGCTGGACGCCGAAGGACGGGTGCTTTTCGCGATGGAAGACACGGTCTTTGCCGTCAAAAATCCCGGCTCCGGCAGCGAGGACTATCGCTTTTTGCACTGGGGCATCTATCAGGGTGAAACCGAACAGGCGCAGGCGCAGAACGCCCGGGCGGAAATTCTTGCCGCCTTTGAAGCGCCCGCGCAGGAATAACTGCGTTGCCGCAAGGAAAGGAGCCTTTTATGACAGGACCGAATCCGGACAGCATCTACCCGAATCCTGCCATCCGGCAGGTCGTTTTCATCAAAAACGTCATTACCCGCCCGAATATTTCCGTTGGAGCGTATACCTATTACGACGACCCGGAGGGCGCGGAGAATTTTGAAGCGCATGTCACGCATCACTATGAATTTCTGGGCGACAAGCTCATCATCGGAAAATTCTGCGCCATCGCCCGGGGCATCGAGTTTATCATGAACGGCGCGAACCATCGCATGCACAGCGTCACGACCTACCCCTTCAACATCATGGGCGGCGGCTGGGAGGCTTTCACGCCCAGTCTTTCTGACCTGCCGTTCAAGGGCGATACGGTCATCGGAAACGACGTGTGGATCGGACAGCATGTGACCGTCCTGCCCGGCGTGCATATCGGAGACGGCGCGATCATCGGCGCAAATTCCGTCGTGACCAAGGACGTTCCACCGTACACTATCGCGGGCGGCAATCCGTGCAGGGTCATCCGCAAACGCTTTTCTGAGGAGCTGATTGCCTATCTGGAGGAAATCCGATGGTGGAACTGGGATGCAGATAAAATCTTCCGCAACATGGACGCGCTTTGCAGCGGCGATCTGGAGAAGATTCGCAGAATTCAGGCGTAACGCCAGTTCCCGAAATCCGAAGCCGTATCTCGTTATTTTTGAGGTGACTGTATGACGAAAAAGAAGAAGATTATAATTGCCATTCTTGCGGTGCTGCTTTTGCTCGCGGGCGCCCGGTATGCACAAAAGAGTTACCAAAAGCATCAGGTGTTTTCAAACGGCGATTTTTTGTCCGCCGAAGAAAAGATATACGGTCTGTCCGTCATCTGGGACACGGCGAAAACCTATTATGGCATGTGGGCTCTGGTGCCCGATCTGGATTGGGACGCCGCGTATCAGGCGGCAATCGGGCGCGTGTTGGAAGCCGACAGCATGTATGCCTATTATAACGAGTTGAGCGCGTTTGCCGCTCTGCTGCGCGACGGACATACGCAGCTGGGCTGCACCGACGAGGCGTTCCAGACCGCGATGCAGAGCGCAAACGGGTTCTGGATTTCTCCCGTTTCTCTTCGGTATATGGAAGACGCCTTTGTTCTGGGAGGCGCGCCGCGCAGCACTCTTGCGCAAATCCCGCTTGGCTCGACGATCACGGAAATCAACGATCTTCCGACGGGCGAGTATTTAGA
>DPCD01000104.1:0-281 GCA_003516765.1 Clostridiales bacterium
ACCTGCGCGCAGATATTGGGCATTACGCGAACAAGCGGAACATCGCCCAGATAGGAAGCGTAAAACCCGAAGCCCTTGCCGGCAGCAATCGTTACAACGAGCGTTTTCGGTGTGACGGCGGGCGCAATCAGGGGCAGCACGTCCGGGAGCATCTGCGGCTTGACGCCGAGTACCAGAACGTCCGCTTGTTCTGCGACCTGCCTTGCGCTTTCGCACGGGACAAGCCCCGTTTCCTGCGCAAGCCTTTGCGTTTTTTTCGGCGAGCGGTTGAAGCCGCAGAG
>DPCD01000104.1:511-7024 GCA_003516765.1 Clostridiales bacterium
GGCGAGCGGTTGAAGCCGCAGAGCGTGTCGGAAGAAAAGCTGCCGCTTCCTGCCATGCCGCGGATAATCGCGCCTGCCATATTGCCAAGACCAATAAAGCCGTAGACCATCGTGATACCTCCCNNGCCTCGCAGAGTTTCACGTCCGCAGACGTGAAATGAAATTAAAATTCATATTTTCCCGCGACCTGTGCGTGGGAAAATATTCCCTATAGCCCGCAAGTGTGGAATTTTGCGCCTCCGGCGCAAAATTATGCGCGCAGTCGAGGTGCAATTTCAGGGGAAAGGCGCAGCCTTTCCCCTGACGTATTAGCAGAGCTTTGCGCCTGCGGGGATCGAATCGTCGATCATAATGAGGTGCAGCTTTTCCTCGCCCTTTTCCGTGTGGACGGCGGAGAGCAGCATGCCGCAGGACTCGAGACCCATCATCTTTCTGGGCGGCAGGTTCACAATCGCAACGAGCGTCTTGCCGACGAGCTGCTCGGGCTCATAGAACTTGTGGATGCCGGAGAGAATCTGGCGGTCGGTGCCGGTGCCGTCGTCGAGCGTGAACCGGAGAAGCTTGTCGCTCTTTTTGACCGGCTCACAGGCTTTGACCTTCACGGCGCGAAGATCCGATTTGCAGAACGTGTCAAAATCGACCTTCTCGGATGCATACGGCTCAATTTCCAGCGCGGGAAGAAGGCTCTTGAGCTGCTGCTGATGGAGCTCTTCCAGCTTCGAGAGCGCCTTCTCGGCGTCTACGCGCGGGAAGACCGCCTCGCCCTTGTGGACCGTGACGGTTGCGGGGAGCCTGCCCCAAACCGCGGCGGCGTCCCAGGTTTCGATATCCGCATTTGCGCCGATCTGCGCGAAGATCTTTTCGCAGGAGTCCGGCATGAACGGCAGCAGCAGCGTCGTGCAGATGCGGACCGTCTCCAGCAGGTTATACATCACGCTGGCAAGACGCGGTTTGTTCGCTTCGTCTTTT
This sequence comes from Clostridiales bacterium, assembly GCA_003516765.1. Classification (GTDB taxonomy): domain Bacteria; phylum Bacillota; class Clostridia; order Oscillospirales; family Oscillospiraceae; genus CAG-170. Next base: position 1,481 of record DPCD01000104.1, read on the forward strand.
GCAAGACTCCACGGCATCGTCTCGTCGATATATTTGTTGGCGCGCTGGATGCACTTGAAGACCTCGTCGAGCGCGTTCTGGAACTGGAATTTTTCCATCTGCGCCTCATACCGGTCGCGAAGACCGGAAACTTGAGAAATCAGGCTTTCGTCGAACTCGCCTGCCGCGCGGGTCTCGGGAAGGGTGCCGCCAAAGTACTTTTCGACCATTGCCGTCGTACGGGAGACAAGGTTGCCGAGATCGTTTGCCAGGTCAATGTTGATCGTGTTGATAAGCAGCTCATTGGAGAAGTTGCCGTCGGAGCCGAACGGGAACGTGCGCAGCAGGAAGAAGCGCAGCGCGTCCACGCCGAACATCTCGGCAAGCACATAGGGGTCGACGACGTTGCCTTTGGATTTCGACATTTTGCCGCCATCCATGACGAGCCAGCCATGCCCGTAGACCTTTTTGGGAAGCGGCAGATCCAGGCTCATGAGCATTGCCGGCCAGATGATCGAGTGGAACCGGACGATTTCCTTGCCGACGAAGTGAACGTCTGCCGGCCAGTATTTTTCCAGATCGTGATATTTGTCGTTTTCAAAGCCGAGCGCGGTCATGTAGTTGAACAGCGCGTCAATCCACACATAGACCACGTGACCCGGGTCAAAGTCTACCGGAACGCCCCAGGTGAACGAAGTACGCGAGACGCACAGGTCCTCGAGACCGGGGTCAATAAAGTTGTTGACCATTTCGTTGACGCGGGACTTCGGCTCGAGGAAATCGGTCTCGGTCAGAAGCTTGCGCACACGGTCTGCGTACTTGGAAAGGCGGAAGAAATACGCCTCTTCCTCCGCATCGTGGACCTCGCCGCCGCAGTCGGGGCATTTGCCGTCCTTGAGCTGGCTTTCGGTCCAGAACGACTCGCACGGCGTACAGTATTTGCCCTTGTAAGAGCCCTTGTAGATGTCGCCGTTTTCATACATTTTGCGGAAAATCTTCTGGATTGCCGCGACATGATAATCGTCCGTCGTGCGGATGAAACGGTCGTTGGAGATGTTCATCAGCTTCCACAGATCGAGAACGCCCTTCTCGCCCGTGACGATGTTGTCGACAAACTGCTGCGGGGTCACGCCGGCTGCCTTTGCCTTTTCTTCGATCTTCTGACCGTGCTCGTCGGTGCCGGTCAGGAACATGACGTCATAGCCCTGCAGGCGCTTGTAGCGCGCCATTGCGTCGGATGCGACGGTGCAGTAGGTATGACCGATGTGAAGCTTTGCCGACGGATAATAAATCGGCGTTGTGATATAAAAGGTTTTCTTACAGGTATCGCACATGGGAACTTCCTTCTTTCTGCGCCTGCGCCGAATGAAAGCGCGGCGGAATTTTAGTAGAACTAGCATACCCGTTTTTCAGGTTTTTGTCAACAAATACCGCCGCAGGCGATTGACAGATCGATTGACAGATGTAGTATACTAAATAGTAGACACAAAAAAACAGAACAAGAGGTTTTTATGCTGAATTTTCACAAACCGTCCATTGCCGACTACGGCTGGATTCATGACATCACCTATCCGGCAAACCTTCCGGGTGTGGACATGTCCTTCCACAATATGTACTTCTGGGAGTGCTACTACGGAGAGGTTGCGCAGGCGGCAGGCTTCGTGACGCAGCGGCTGTCGAAAGACGGCGTTTCGACGTATCTTTATCCCGCGGGCGCGGGCGACGTAAAACCGGCGCTGGAGGAAATCCTGAACGACGCGAAGGCGCGCGGAGAAAAGCTGGTGCTGCGCGGCGTGACAGAGGACAAAAAGGCGCTTCTCGAGGAGCTTTATCCCGGAAAGTTTTCGTTTATCGCCTACCGCGATTCGTTTGACTATATCTACACCCTCGAGGAGCTGACCGAGCTGCACGGCAAAAAGCTGCAGGCAAAGCGCAACCACTGCAACCGCTTCGAGCAGGACCATCCGGATTTCAAAACGGAAATCGTCACGCCGGAGAATTTGCAGCGCTGCCGCGATATGGTGAGCAAATGGTACGAGGTCCACGAGTGGAACGAGCAGATCGAGCAGGAAAAAACGGCGATTGCCCGCGCGTTCGACCATTTTGAAGCGTCGCACATGGATGGTCTCATGCTGATCGATGCCGGCGAGGTTATCGCGTTTTCCATGGGCGCGCGGATGAACGAGCTGTATTATGATGTGTGCTTTGAAAAGGCGTATTCCGCCATCAACGGCGCCTACGCCATGATCAACCGCGAATTTTCCCGCATGATCGCGCAGAAATATCCGGAGCTTCAATTCCTCAACCGCGAGGACGATATGGGAGAGCCGGGGCTGCGCAAGGCAAAGGAGTCGTATCAGCCGACGTGCCTGCTCGAAAAATACAACGCTTGCTTACAGGAGGAAGGGTAAATGCGCACCAGAAGGACCGGCAGGGAGGATATCCCGGCGTTAAAAGCGCTCTGGCAGGAGGCATTCGGCGACGAGCAGCAGGACATCGATCTGTTCTTTGAGACCGTCTACCCGAACGCAACCGGCTTCTGCGCGGAAGACGGCGGAGAGCTGGTGTCCATGCTCTTCGCGCTGCCGCAGACGATTGTCAAAGAAGAAAAGCAGCTCAAATGCGCCTATCTCTACGCTGTCGCTACAAAAAAGGACCGGCAGGGCGAGGGGCTTTGCAGCGCGGTGCTTTCCTATGCGGAAAAGGAGCTTCGCAAGCGCTATTTTGAGGCGCTGCTTTTAAGTCCGGCAAGCGAACGCTTAGCAGATTTTTATGCAGAGCGCGGCTTTGCCCGGCAGACGGGCGCGAAAAAAACGCTGCTCGACTGCGCGCAGCCGACGGGGCAGGCGACGGAAATCGGCGTGCAGGACTACGCAGGGCTTCGGGAGACGGCGCTGTGGGATATTCCGCATGTGCGCTATGACAGAGCGCAGCTGGAATACGCGATGGCTGGCGGCAAATTCTACTGCCTGATGGCAGGCTACGCCATGGGCTGCGCGGCAGTCAAGGACGGCAAAGACGGCGTGCAGGCGGTTGTCTGCGAGCTGCTGCCCGGAACGGAATCGCTCGGCGCGCTGGCGGAAAAGCGCGGCGCGGGAAAGTATGAGGTTGTTTCGTCGCTTCCCGGAGAAGACGGCGAGACATGGTGCATGCTCAAGTGGCTGGGCAGAGCCTATCCGGAGCTGGAGCCTGTATACATGGGCTTTTCCCTGGAATAAGGCGCGCGGGGATTGCGCGAAGAAGCATGTGTTTCACATAGACGGAAAAGAGGAACCGATTGATGCACGACGCGGGCATTACCATATCGAATAGCGACCTCAAAAGGCTTCTTGCCTGCGCGAACGCAGACGCGGCGCTTTTGTATCTGTATCTTGCCGCCGGGAACGATCCGGCGCAGGCGCAGACGGCGCTTCGCATGAGCCAGTCACGCCTGGACCTTGCCGCGGCAAGCCTGCGGCAGATGGGACTGACACAGGACGAGCCGAAGCATCTTGCCCCTGCCGAAGCGCCCAGCTACACCGAGCAGGACGTGACGCGCGAATACCGCACGAACCCGGAATTTCCGAGCATGGTCGGCGAGGCGCAGCGCAGGCTCGGCAGGCTTCTGAGCACGGAGGAGATCAAGATTCTTCTGTCCGTCTACCGCTATCTCGGGCTTCCGCCGGAGGTCATTTCCATCCTGATCAACTACTGCATTCAGAGAAGCCGCGCGCGCGGGCAGACGCGCATGCCGTCGATCCGCAGCATCGAAAAAGAGGCGTACCGCTGGGCGGACCTCGGCGTCGATACGATGGAGGAGGCGGCGGTGTACATGCAGAGTCAGCTGCAGCTGCAGGCAAACGTCGGAAAGATCCAGAGCCTGCTCGGCATCGAGGGACGCAAGCTGACCGCGGGCGAGGAAAAGCTGATTGCCGCATGGCTTTCGTGGGGCTTCGGGGAGCGGGAAATCCGGCTGGCATATGAAAAGACGTGTATGAACACGGGCGGGCTCAAGTGGCCGTATCTCAACTCGATCTTAAAGAGCTGGCATGAGCAGGGGCTGACCACGCTCGAACGCATCGAAGCGGGCGACCGCCCGCCGGAAAAACCGGCGCGCAGCGCGGCAAAGCCCGGCTACAACGTGCAGCATCACGACGATGCGCTCAGCGACATCCAGCGCGCTGCCATCCGGCGGATGCTGGAAAACGGGGAGGAATAACGTATGGCGTACTCGAAGGAGGTCCTGCACCGCGCCGAAGCGCGGCTCGAGCAGGCGCGCCGCCAGAACGAGCTCGACTGCGAGCGGCGGATTTCCGCAATCTATGAAAAGCTGCCGCGTCTGGCGGAAATTGACCGCGAGCTAAGAAAAACCAGCGCAAAGGTCTATGCCGCCGCCTTCCGGGAAAGCGAAAGCCCCGAGCAGGCGATGCAGAAGCTCAAGGAAGAAAATCTGTCTTTGCAGCGCGAGCGCGACTGGATTCTGGAGTCGGAGAACATTGACCCCGAGGATCTGGAGCGCGAGCCTGTGTGCAGGCTCTGCGGCGGCAGCGGCTGGCGCGGGGCTGCGATGTGCGAGTGCCTGCAGGAGCTTTGCCGGCAGGAGCAGAAGAAGGTGCTGCTGCAGTCGTTCGGCGCGGGAAAAGAGAGCTTCGAGAAGTTCCGGCTGGATGTGTATCCGGACGGGCTGGACCCGAAGCTCGGCATTTCGCCGCGCGCGCTCATGAAAAGGGTCTATGAAAGCGCCGTAAGCTACGCGAGGACGTTTTCGGCATCCAGCGATTCTCTTTTGTTCATGGGCGCGACAGGGCTCGGCAAGACGCTTCTTTCCGGCTGCATCGCGCGCGCGGTCGCAGACCGGGGGTATTCCGTGTGCTACGTGTCGGCCGGAAAGCTGTTTTCCGATTTTGAGACGGAGAAGTTCCGCCTGAAAGAAGACGGCGCGCTGACGGGCGAGTACATGGAAACAGACCTCCTGATCATCGACGATCTGGGAACGGAGATGACGACGCAGTTTACGGTGTCGGCCCTCTATCAGGTTGTAAACGGCAGGCTCCTTTCCGGAAAGCCCACGATTGTCTCGACGAATCTGCCGGATTCCGAGCTCGAGGCACGGTACTCGGCGCAGATCGCATCCAGGCTCCTGGGGGCTTATACGCTGTATCAGTTCTGCGGAACGGATGTCCGGCTTCTAAAAAAGATGGAAAGCAGAATGTGACTTCAAATGATGCGTAGGGGGCGATGCCCACANNGATCTGGGAACGGAAATGACGACGCAGTTTACCGTGTCGGCGCTCTATCAGATCGTCAACGGCAGGCTTCTTTCCGGAAAACCCACGATTGTCTCGACAAATCTTCCGGACACGGAGCTCGAGGCGCGCTACTCGGCGCAGATTGCCTCGCGGCTGCTGGGGGCATATACGCTCTATCAGTTCTGCGGGACGGATGTGCGGCTGCTGCGGAAAATGGAAAGCAGGGGCTGACGAACCGGCTCGCCGGAACGGACAACTGCAATTTTAACCGGAATGGCTTGGGGGCTTCCCTTCGGGGGAGCCTCCTGTTTTTAAAAAGGAACAAAAAGTTTACAAA
>DPCD01000104.1:7242-7420 GCA_003516765.1 Clostridiales bacterium
AAAAGGAACAAAAAGTTTACAAATAAATTGCAGAACTACTTTCTTCTTTCGCCCGCTTGTGATATACTGTACTGTACTATTGCTATGCCCGTATGCAAACGGGGCTTGAATACAGACGAAGGAAGAACGACATGCTCGAATTGCTTTCTCCCGCGGGCTCGATGGAGGCGCTGCGCGC
>DPCD01000096.1:0-2368 GCA_003516765.1 Clostridiales bacterium
TTTTTGAGCTAACCTGTTTGCCCTCTGCCCTTAAAAGCGTTGATTTTACTGGGTTTCTGCTTGTTTTCCTATGTCAACGCTCTTAAGCGCGGCGGATTATTTTCCATACTGCGAAGAGGTCAGCTGCGACGTGTGGGGGATGCTCATGAGCATGCAGTCTCTGTGCGGCGAGCCGGTTTCCATGTGGCTGCCGGAGCGGTATAAAACGCCCGGTACGTCCACGTATGTACAGGGAGTGGAGGTCGGGCTTGACTACATGGGAGTAGTTCCCGAAGGCTTTGACACCATTCATCTGCCGGAGGCAGAATATCTGCAGTTCCGCGGGCAGCCCTTCCGCGAGGAGGACTACTGCGAGGCAATCCGCACCGTGCAGGCGCTCATGGACAGCTACGACCCGGCGTATCTCGGTTACCGCTGGGACGATGAAAACCCGCGCATCCAATTAGAGCCCAGAGGCGCGCGCGGCTATATCGAGCTGCGGGCGGTCAGGAGGGTGTGCGAATGAGCGAGGCAATTTCGGTCCGGGGACTGACGAAGGTCTATGGCGGGAAGACGATCGTCGACCATCTGGACCTCTCGGTCAAAAGCGGCACGGTATTTGGGCTTTTAGGCGCCAACGGCGCGGGCAAAAGCACGACGATCGAGTGCATGCTCGGCACAAAGAAAGCCGACGAGGGGACGGTGCTTCTTCTGGGGCAGGGCCCATCGAGGCGCCGCCGCGCGCTGTTCCAACGCATCGGCGTGCAGTTTCAGGAAGGAGACTATCACAGAGAAATCAGGGTGTCGGAGCTTTGCGAGGAAACGGCAAGCCTGTACCGAAAGCCTGCCGACTGGCAGAAGCTTTGTGCGCAGTTCGGTATCGGCGATAAAGAAAACGCGGCGGTAAAATGCCTGTCGGGCGGCGAACGGCAGCGGCTGTTTATCGTTTTTGCCCTGATTGGGCAGCCGGAGCTGGTGTTTCTGGACGAGCTGACGACCGGGCTTGATGCAAAAGCGCGGCGCGGGGTTTGGAAAACGCTCGAAGCGCTCAAAGACCAGGGGCTGACGATTTTCCTGACGTCTCACTTCATGGATGAAGTGGAAGCATTGTGCGATGAGATCTGCATTCTGAAAAAGGGTGTGCCTGTTTTTTCGCGGAACCGTGGCGCAGGCAAAGGCGCTTTGCGGCTGCGAGCATTTCGAAGATGCCTATCTGAGGATTTCCGACGAGGAGGTGGACGCATGAAACGCTTTTTTGTTTATCTCAAAACAGAGCTGAAGCTCAGCCTGCGGGACATAAATATGCCGATCTTCGCCGTTATCATGCCGCTGATCGTCTTTGTCATTCTCGGTATCATCTATGGCACGAAGCCTGCCTATGACGGAGCAAGCTATACCTTTTTAGAGCAGACCTTCGGAGCAGCCGCTGCAATTGCCATTTGCGCCGGCGGCTTGATGGGCTTGCCGCAGGCGGTATCCGGTCTGAGAGAACTGAAAATCCTCAAGCGCCTGCGCGTGACGCCGGCAGGTCCGGTCTTTATCCTGGGTGTCGAGCTTTCCATGTATATCGTCTACTGTATCGTGTCATTGGCAACGCTGACTGCGGCGGCGCTTTTGTGGGGCGTGCGGCTGCACGGCTCGCTGCCGGCTTTTCTCGGGAGCTGGGCGCTGACGATGCTCTCGGCGCTTTCCATCGGCATGCTGGTAGGCGGCACGGCAAAGGATGTCAAGCAGGCAAGCGTCCTTGCGTCGATTCTCTATTTCCCAATGCTGATTTTCTCCGGCACAACGCTTCCCATCGAGGTCATGCCGGCGGCCATGCAGAAGATTGTCGGTGTTTTCCCGCTGACGCAGGGGATTACCATGATGAAACAGGCGTTTCTTGGCATTTCGGCAGGCAGCGTCCTGCTTCCGGTTTGCGTGATGCTTGGCGTGAGCGCGCTTTGTACGGCGCTGTCCATCCGCTTTTTTCGCTGGGAATAAGCCGGTCCGACGGGCTTTTCCATGGACACGACAAACGCCCTCCCCGCGTGGGGAGGGCGCGTTTTTGCTTTGCTGCCGGTTTATTGGAGCTTCAGAAAGTCGCTGCAGTTGACATACGTTCCGTTTTTCAGCTGGACGGTAAATTCCGAAGAGCTGTTCAGTCGAAGCGAGGTATCGTCGTGGAACAGCGTGCCCTGCGAGGTAATGGTTGCGTAACGATACACCCACTCGCCCCATGGCGCCTGCGCGGCGGGCGTCATGGTTCCGTCCTTCCCGATGCTCCAGATCCGGTGCGCCTCGGGGGAGAAGTAATAAAGATCGCTGCCGTTGGCAAACAGCGTCATCCGGTAGCCCTCCGTCGCATCGGCAGGCAGCACCAGAACCGTTTCGCGCAGGTCCGGCTGCA
>DPCD01000096.1:2580-7718 GCA_003516765.1 Clostridiales bacterium
TGCAACAGACTGAAGCGGACAATCGACATCGGCTGGTCGTCGCTGCCGTCGAGCGCGTAGCCGGTTGCGCCGTCGAAGGTAAGCTCGCTCATGTAAAAATCGTCGAGATCGACCGCACGACCCTTCGCGCCGGTCTCCAGATCGACAGACCAGAGCGTATAGTTATAGAACCGGGTGCCGTTTGACATATAGGAGTTGTCGCCGAAGAGGAAGTACGCCTTGCCGCCGAACAGATGGAAGTTATCCATGTTGATCACCTGATCGAACGTGATGCCGTCCATCAGATTGTGGAACGCTCCGTTTTCCAGATAGCCGAAGCGGTAGCGCCATGCATCCGGATAATTCGGGTCCCCGGCGTAGTTTTCCAGCAGATAGATTTTGCCGCCGTAGAGCTGGAAGGCGTCGATTTTGCCCTTGGCGGTGTAGACGGTTTCAAGCTGATTGGTCGCGGGCGTATAATGCAGCAGTTTTTCCCAGTTCAGGAAGTAGAACGAGCCGTCCGTATCGAGCCAGAGGTTGTCCGGGACCCGGTCCGCGGTGAAGACGGTCTCGGTGCTGCCGTCTGCTTTCCGAGCCAGAACGCCGATCTGGCGCGTTTCGTCGGGTTCCTGATCGTTGCGGAAGGGGAAGTAGACGATGCTGCCGGATTGCACGGCGAGGCTGCCCTGCACGTAGTTGCCCATCTGGCTGGACATGACCGGATGGACGCGGTTGTCGTGCCCGATGCGCTGCCCGGGAAGCAGCAGGCGGGCGACAATGACGGCAATCTCCGCGCGCGTGGCAGAGCCCTTGGGGTCAAATTTGCCGCCATTTTTGCCGGTAAAGACGCCCGCGGCGTACATCAGCCGGACTGCATCGCGAAATTCCTCGTCCACGGCGGCAAGGTCCGGAATGGCGCTGTCGTTGATGGCAGGCAGCGACTGCGCGGACAGAACGTTTGCAAACAGTCCTGCCAGCTCCTGCCGGGTGATGGTTCTGGAGGAAACAGCGGCGCCCTCCGGGCAGGTGGATGGCAGAAGATCTGCCTTTGCGGCGTAGGAAACATACGGTTCGTACCATGCGCCATCCGAAGCGGAGATTTCCACGCCGGTACAGGCGGCGTGAATCCGCGCGGCGATGGTGATTGCCTGCGCCCAGGAAATCGTTTGGGTCGGGGCAAAGGTTTTTGCGCCGGTGCCGGTCATGATGCCGCGGCGGTAGACCGCCTGTACGCCAGCTTCATACCAGCTGCCTGCCGGAACATCGGAAAATGCTGCCGCGTCGTTCGCTGTACGCTGAAAAGCGTCCAGCTCGCCTGCGGCAAGCGCGGGAACGGACAGGGCAATGCACAAAAGCAGCGAAATGATCACAAGAGATGTTCTGCGCATGAGGAATGCCTCCTTCTTTCACATGGACCGGCGTTTTGCCGGTGCTTCTATCAGATGGTCGGTATATCTGACAGGATATATTTGTATGATACACCGGATCTTGTCAATTGTAAAGACAAGGGAAAAAAAGAAACTGGTAATTGACAGCTGTTAGCTTTTATGATATGCTCGGAACATAACAAACGTTAACTACGGAGGAAACGCATATGGCGCAGATTCGCTTATCGGACGGGGAGTGGAAGCTGATGAAAACGCTCTGGGAGAAACAGCCGCGGACGCTGGCGGAGCTGGTCTCGGCGCTGGACAAGGATACCGGCTGGAGCCGGGCAACGATCTTTATGATGCTCAAGAGACTCATTGCCAAGGGCGCGGTCACGATGGATAGCAGCGGGAAATTTCAGAAATACAGCGCGGCAATCACCTATGCCGATGTCGAGCCCGAGGAAACGGAGTCATTTTTATCGAAGGTCTATGGCGGGAGCGTCGGGATGATGGTCTCAAATCTTGTGGACCGCGGCGCGCTCAGTGAGCGAGATATTCAGGAGCTTCGCGCCATTCTGGACGCGGCAGAACCGCGGGAGGACTGATATGCTGCGGGACATTCTGACGCTCTCGGCGCTGATTCTGGCTGTGCTTTTGGTGCGGGCGATATTCAAAAACCGCGTGCCGAAGCGGATGATCTATTGCCTCTGGCTGGTCGTGCTGCTGAAATTGTGCCTGCCGGGGGCGCTGTTTTCGCTGCCGGTTCTTCCGGCGGCGGAAGGAACTGCGCCTGTGCAGACTGTGCAGACCACGCCGGTGGTTTCAACTGCGTCGACAATTCCAGCGCCGTCGACGACCACTGTACAGCCCACGGCTCCGGTTCAAACAACGACGCAGCCGGAACAGACCGCAACGCAGCCGGAAACGAAGCCGGAGACACAGCCTATGACGCCTGCCGTGCAGGAGACGGCAAAACCGGCGGCAAAGCCTTTGACCGCTGCGCAGATTTTGAAAATCGTCTGGTTCAGCGGCAGCGCGCTGCTCGGTCTCTGGCTATTTGGTACATGGCTGACGTTCACGATTCGGCTCCACAAAGATAAGAAATTCCTCGGAAAACGGGGAAGGACGAACATTTACGTCTCCAGACGTATCAAATCGCCCTGTTTAGCCGGACTGATTCCGGCAGTCTACCTGACAGAAGACGTGCTGCGAAACGACACGACCGAGCTGATCGTGCGCCACGAACTGACGCACCTGCGCCATCTGGACTTTCTGTGGTCATTCTGCCGGACAATCGCAGTGATCGTCTGCTGGTGGAATCCTCTCATTTGGCTGGCGGCGATTTGTTCCAAGCGCGACGCAGAGCTTGCTTGCGATGAAGCCGTTGCGGCGGGGTTGCAGCCCGAACAGCGCATCGCCTACGCACGGGCGATACTTGCGCAGGCGCCGCGCAAAAAAGCCGCTTTGAGTCTGGCGGGTCCTCCGGTCAAGGAGCGGATTTTGTTCCTGACAAAAAAGCAGAAAACAAGCGTCCTTTGCATCGTTCTGGCGCTGGCGCTCACCGTAAGCGCGACGGGCTGCTCGTTTGCAGAGCTCACGCGCCGGAAAACGAACGCGCCTGCATCCTCCACGGAAGAAGCGCAGCCGAAAACGGAGCCGCAAGCCGAAACAGCGCCGGAACTGGTCGCAGAAAAGGCGCAGCCGGAGCGCACATCGCTGGAAGAAGAACTTCCGGTCGATGAGACCGCGCGGGCGGAGTGGTTCGACTTTGCGGACCGGTGGCGGCTGGATTATCTGCCGGTCTTTTCGCGTGGCGCGGCACCTGCATCGACATCGGAATATCTGATGTGGGTCTTTTCACGGAATATGGACGCGCTGAAGGAACAGGGCAGCATGACAAAGGAGTATGTTGAGACGCAGATCAAAACGCATTTTGAGCTTGGAAACTTGATGCATGAAGGGCTTTCAAAGGTATGGGATTATGACGGCGAGATTTATGCAGCGGTTTCAGGTGGCGTAAATGACCGACCACTTACACGGCTCGACAGCGTCTTGACAGCAAATATCGGCGGAAAACAGATTTACTATGTGCAGTACAGCCGGATGGGGAACGGCAATCTGCTCGATGATGTGCAGTGGAATCGGTACCGCGACGAAATTATTAGCGGCGAGACACCGGACCTGTCTGGGCTTCGGGAGGACACGCTCAGCTTTTATATGCAGGACGGCGAGCCGGTTTTTCTGAGCCATACGGAGCTGAACATCGAAGAGCCGCCCTTCACGCCGCTGCCGAACGACGGAACATATGATGTGACGCAGCCCTTGCAGGAATGGGAGCTGACGCGCACAAACGGCGTGCAGACCGGCATGACGCAGGCGCAGGTGGAAGAAATCACAGGTCCTCTTACAACCGATCAATACGGCTATTTGCTTCTGGACAGCCAGAATGTTTCCTATAGCTTCGGGCAGAACGGTTACCAGACGCCGCAGCTGATGGAAATGAACTGGAGCGCCGATGTGCGCAACGATGAGCTTTTCTATGTGACGGCGCAGGATACGCCCGCCTTCCGCGGTATTTGCCTCGGCGATACGATCGACGAGGTGTTGGATAAATTCCCGTGCGTGGACCGGGAACTGAAACGGTGGCAGACGCAGTATGTCTACGGCGAGGCGGGCACAGACAATTACGCAGAGCTGAGCTTCGTTGCAGACAGCTTCTATTCGCTGTCGTTCTTCCTGCATGGGCAGCGCCGCGCGACCATCGGCTTTTCCCGCGTGCAGCAGCGTGTGTTTGAAATCACAATTTCTGCCGAAGAAAACTTGAAGGACACCAATCCGTGGCAGGCTGTGGACGCAGGATTCCTGCGCGACTCTGCGCTGCGTGAGGAGCTTACGGCAGATCTGTCGAAGCTGCCGGATGATTTGCTGCTTGCGTTTTTATCAGGTACCGAGGTTGTGCAGACAGACGACGGCTTTACCTTTGACAACCCGGGTGAGCTTTCCTCCGATGAGCTGTTCCGGCTCTTTCTCTGGTGGACAAACCGCAGCGCGCTGGAGAAATACAGGAATCCGGACGACGGATGGTTCTACTTTCCGAGCAGCGCCATTCACCGGACGCTCGACTGCTATTTCAGAAGATACTCCTTTGATATCACGCAGTGCGCGGGTTATGACACGAAAAGCGGTACAGTTGTCGATCAGACGGCGGCTCTCGAACCCGGGAATCTACGGTTGCAGAGAGTCTCAAAGACGATGGACAGGCACAAAGTGACCTATGTCGTTGATTTTTATCCCGTACTGGATGACTTGCAGGTAGGACCGGAGCCTTTCGCGCGCAAGGAATATACGCTTTTGTGCTATCCCGGAGATTTTTACATTGAGAGCGCCCGCTATGTCCCGCTGGATGATGCGGCACTGCAGTAATGCAGATCATAACCGTTTGAGAAGGGATGATGGAACGTATGCAGAATGAAGCATGGCTGGATGAAATAAACCGCATCGTGTCTTTTCACGAGATTTCGGACGGAAGGTACTACAGCGCGGAGGAACCCGATTTCTGGCAGGTCCTCGTGGAGCTGGTCCTTTCCGGCTACCGGGTGCAGTAGACCGCCGACCTGAAGACAAAAAGCCTGAAACCAGTGCGGTTTCAGGCTTTTTCTATGTGTTCTCCGGACTCTCTGGCTCAACGCTGAGACAAACGTTTTCGGAAAGGAAGAATGTGTGCAAGATGACGCCCGCAGGCGGTACGGTCTGCGCAGCAGACCGTACTCCGCCATAAAGAAAAGACAC
>DPCD01000096.1:7950-18429 GCA_003516765.1 Clostridiales bacterium
GTGGGAGGGATTCGAACCCTCGGGCCGCTCAACACGGCCACACGATTTCCAGTCGTGCTCGTTATGACCGCTTCGATACCACTCCAGATATCTGCTGTCACAAGACAAGTTTCGGTATGCTCCGAACAGCTTAGTTATCATACACGAAACCTGCCGGATTGTCAAGTCTTTTTCGCAGAAACAGGCAATAAAAATCACAGCCCCAAAGCGTTCGCTTTGGGGCTGCAGGGGACTTCAGTTCAGCTCGCCCGCGGCTTTGAGAACAAACGAGAGAAGCTGCTCGCGTCCGTCGCCCTTTTCTGCAGAGAAGGGGATGACCGCGACGCCCTCCGGAAGAGCAAGCGTTTCGCGGATGCAGGCGAGGTTCGGCTCGATTTCGCTCTTTTTGAGCTTGTCGAGTTTGTTGGCGACGACAATGAAAGGCTTTCCGGACTGCAGGAAAAAGTCTGCCATCGTCACGTCGTTTGCCGTCGGCTTGTGCCGGGCGTCTACGATCATGACGCCATAGTCGAGCGTTCCTTCGGCACGGAAATACGCTTCCATCAGCTTTCCCCAACGCTCTTTTTCCTGCACGGAGACCTTCGCATAGCCGTAGCCCGGCAGGTCCACAAGGTAGAGCTTTTTGTCGATGCAGAAGAAGTTGATGTGCGTGGTTTTGCCGGGCGCCTGACCGACGCGCGCAAAGTTTTTGCGCAGCAGGAGCTTGTTGATGACCGACGATTTTCCGACGTTCGACTTGCCGGCAAACGCAATCTGCACCAGACCGTCCTTCGGGCAGTCGGCAACGGAGGTCACTGAGCGGATGAATTCCGCATTATGAAGATTCATACGACCTCCTTACTGCCGAAGCCCGGGCTTGCGGCGGGACTTCGTCTGCGGCACCGGCATGGCAGGCAGCTGCGGCTGCGCATCAACGGAGGCTGCCGGCTTTTCGGCAGGCGCCAGCGCTGCGGCAAGCACGCTGTCAACGTGGCGTGCGGTGATGAATTGCAGACTGTTTCTGACCGTCTGGTCGATCTCTGCGAGGTCCTTTTCATTGGCAGCGGGGATAATGACAGTTTTTACGCCGTGGCGCAGAGCAGCCATCGTCTTTTCCTTGAGCCCGCCGATGGGAAGAACTCTGCCGCGAATTGAAATCTCGCCCGTCATGGCGATATCGCGCCGCACCGGGCGCGCAGTCAGCGCCGAGACAATCGCCGTGCAGATCGTAATGCCTGCCGACGGACCGTCCTTGGGCACCGCGCCCTCGGGGAAGTGGACATGAATATCCTTCGTCTTATAAAAATCCGGGTCCAGCCCCAGCTCCGCCGCACGAGAGCGGATGTAGCTCATGGCGGCAAAGACGGACTCCTTCATCACATCTCCGAGATTGCCGGTCAGTTCCAGCTTTCCGGTGCCTTCGACGACGTTTACCTCCACTTCCAGTGTCGTTCCGCCGACGCTTGTCCAGGCAAGACCCGTGACGAGACCCACCTGATCCGCCTGCGGCATTTCATCGGGCAGGAAACGGCGCGGACCGAGGAATTTCTCAAGGTTGCTGCCCGTGATGGTCAGCCGCTTTGGCGGGTTTTCCTCCACAAAGCGCATGGCGCACTTGCGGCACACGGCGGCAAGCTCCCGTTCGAGCGTGCGCACGCCGGACTCTCTGGTGTAGCAGGCGATGATTTCGCGGATGGCATCGTCTGTGAGCCGGACGCGCGATTTTGCGATGCCGTGCTTGGTAAGCTGCTTGGGAAGCAGATGGCGCTTGGCAATCTGCAGCTTTTCTTCGTCGGTATACGACCCCAGTTCGATGACCTCCATGCGGTCGAGCAGCGCTCTGGGGATGGTGTCGGTGGTGTTGGCAGTCGTGATGAACATGCACTCGCTTAAGTCAAACGGCACTTCGATATAGTGGTCGCGGAAGCTCGAATTCTGCGCCGAATCGAGGACCTCCAAAAGCGCCGACGAGGGGTCGCCCTTGTAGTCGCTGCCGAGCTTGTCAATTTCGTCGAGCAGCAGAAGCGCGTTCTTGCTCTTTGCCTGCGAGATGCCGGTCATGATTCTGCCGGGCATGGCGCCGATGTAGGTTTTGCGGTGCCCGCGGATTTCCGCTTCGTCGTGCACGCCGCCGAGCGAGATGCGCGCAAGCCTGCGGTTCAGCGCCCGCGCGATGGAAATCGCAATCGACGTTTTGCCGACACCCGGAGGACCGACCAGGCAGAGAATCTGCCCCGGAAGCTCGGGAGCAAGCTGCCGCACGGCAAGAGTTTCGAGAATCCGCTTTTTGACCGGCTCGAGACCGAAGTGGTCCTCGTCGAGAATCTTTTCCGCTGCCTTCACGTCCAGCCGCTCTTTCGTCCGCGTGTTCCACGGAAGCTCCAGCACCAGGTCGAGATAGTTCCGGATGACTGCCGCCTCGGCGGAATTCTGCTGCTGCTTGCCGAGCCGGCGCGCCTCCTTGAGAAGCTTTGTTTCTGTCTCCTCCGGGAGCTTCAGGGCGCGGATTTTCTCCTGATAGCCTTCAGAATCGGTCTCGTCGTCCTCTTCGCCCAGCTCCTCGCGAATGACGTGCATCTGCTCGCGCAGATAGTAGTCGCGCTGCCCCTTGTTGACGTTCTGCTGGACCTTCTCGGAGATTTCGTTTTCCAGCTGTAAAATCTCCAGCTCCTTTGCAAGCAGCTTCACGGTCAGCTCCAGCCGCTTGACAGGGTGGGGCTGTTCGAGAATCTTCTGCTTGTCCTGATAGACAATCGAACTGTTCTGCGCGATGAAATCGGCAACGAAGCCGGGGTCTTCCGATGAGAGAACCTGCAAAAGTCCGTCCTGCAGATTCTTTGCCGCCAGCTCGACAAACTGCTCATACGCGCCGTGTGCCTGCCGCAGCAGCGCCTGCACGCGCGGAAGCGAGGCGTTATATGCCGGCTCCTCGATTTCCTCCACGCGCGCGAACAGATACGGCTCGGACTGGATGCAGTCGACCAGCTCGGCGCGGAATTTGCCTTCGACCAGAATACGCATATTGTCGCCCGGCATGCGCAGAATCTGCTTGACGATGGCAACGGTGCCGACGGCGTAGAGATCGTTCTTCTTCGGGTCGTCGACACTCAGATCCTTCTGCGCGGTCAGGAAAATACGCTGATCGGCACGCATTGCCTCCTCCACCGATTTGGCGGATTTGAGCCTGCCGACATCGAAATGCGTCACGACGCCCGGGAACACCACAAGTCCCCGCAGCGGCAGCACCGGCAGGCAGGTAAGCGGTTTGTATTCACTCATGTAGTTACGCTCCTTTCCGGGAGAGTTTTGTGCAGATGAAAGCAAAAAGAGGGAAGCGAACCGCATCCCCCTTCCGGCGAGCTGCACGTCTCGCACCTGTCCGCCCGGAGACGGACGATTTTTGCATGTAAAATTACAGCGTCACGCCTGCGTTTTTGATCGGCTGGCGCGGATGGCTGGCATCGCGCGTCACCTGCGGCTCGGTGCCGTTTCGCACGCAGTCTTCTGTAATGAGAACGCTCTGGATGGTGGGGTCGGACGGAATTTTGAACATGATACCCGTCATGATGGACTCCATGATGGCGCGAAGCCCGCGCGCGCCGATCTGGCGCTCGATTGCCTTTTCGGCAATTGCCTCCAGCGCGCCCTGCTCAAAGCTCAGGGAAACCTGATCGTATTCCAGCAGCTTGTGATACTGCTTGCAAAGCGCGTTCTTGGGCTCCGTCAGAATCCGCACAAGGTCCTCTTTCTTGAGACTCTGCAGGGAGGTAATGACAGGCAGACGACCGACCAGCTCGGGAATGATGCCGAACTTCAGAAGATCGTGCGGCTGCACCAGCTCAAAGAGCTTACCAACGTCGCGCTTGTTCTTGCTTCGGATTTCGCTGCCGAAGCCGAGCGACGACTTGTCGGTGCGGCGCTCGATGATTTTATCGAGCCCGTCGAACGCGCCGCCGCAAATGAACAGGATGTTCGTTGTGTCGATCTGGATGAACTCCTGCTGCGGATGCTTGCGTCCGCCCTGGGGCGGAACGTTTGCCACGGTGCCTTCGAGGATTTTCAGCAGCGCCTGCTGCACGCCCTCGCCCGAGACATCGCGCGTGATGGACGTGTTTTCGGACTTTCTGGCGATCTTATCCATTTCATCGATGTAGATGATGCCGCGCTCGGCAAGCTCCACATCAAAATCCGCCGCCTGCAAAAGCCGCAGCAGAATGTTTTCCACATCCTCGCCCACGTAGCCCGCTTCGGTCAGCGTGGTTGCATCGGCGATGGCAAACGGAACATTCAGAATCTTTGCCAGCGTCTGGGCAAAGAGCGTCTTGCCGGAGCCGGTGGGCCCGATCATGAGGATGTTGCTCTTCTGCAGCTCGACGTCGGTCTCCTGCGAGAAGTAGATGCGTTTATAATGATTATAAACCGCCACGGACAGCGCGATTTTTGCCTCGTCCTGTCCGATGATGTAACGGTCCATATATGTTTTGATTTCCTGCGGGGTAGGGAGGGTATCGGGAAGCTCCAGATCCTGCGTTTCGCCGTTTTTCATTTCGTCGCGCAGGATGCTCGAACAAAGATCGATGCACTCGTTGCAGATATATACATTCGGACCGGCAATAATCCGGTTGACCTGTTCCTGCCGCTTGCCGCAGAACGAGCAGCGGATGGAATCTCTTGCCATGGACCTTCTCCTTTAAATCACAGTCTTTTCGCCCGGAAGAGCGAAATTCGTTGGAAATCTTCTGGCAAGGAAGGGCAGAGCCTCCCTTGCCAGAGCTTCGTTATCTCTTATAGATGACCTTGTCGATCAGACCGTATTCCTGCGCCTGCTCGGCAGTCAGGAAGTTGTCGCGCTCGGTGTCGGCGCAGATGGTCTCATACGGCTTTCCGGTGTTGGACGCCAGAATTTCATTCAGGCGCTGCTTGATTTTCAGCATCCGCTCGACATGGATCTGCATATCGGTCGTCTGACCCTGCGTGCCGCCGAGCGGCTGGTGGATCATGATCTCCGCGTTGGGAAGCGCGATGCGCTTGCCCTTTGCGCCGGACGAAAGCAGGAACGCGCCCATGGACGCTGCCATGCCGATGCAGATGGTAGAGACGTCGCACTTGATGTACTGCATGGTATCATAGATTGCCATGCCGTCGGTGACGCTGCCGCCGGGGCTGTTGATGTAGAACTGGATGTCCTTGTCGGGGTCCTGCGCTTCAAGGTAGAGCATCTGCGCGACGATCAAAGACGCGGTCGTGCTGTTGACCTCTTCGGACAGGATAATGATACGGTCGTTGAGAAGACGCGAGAAGATATCATAGGACCGCTCGCCGCGGCTGGTCTGCTCAACAACATAGGGAACGAGACTCATAAGAATTGCTCCTTTCTTCGGATGTAACATTCTAACCATCCGAGGCAGGAATTATTCCTTCTCCACCGCCGCACACCGGACGCCTGTTCCGATGCGCGGCGACAGTCTGAAAGCTGGCTGGGAACAATTATTCCTTCTCGGAAGTTTCGGCGTCGTCCTTCTTCTCCTCGGTGGGAGCGACGGCGACGGCGTTGTCGGTGATGATCTTGGCAGCCTTTTTGCCCATGAGATCGGACTTGACAGCGGCGGTATCGACGGCTGCCTTGACCTTGTCAAGCTCCATCTGATACTGCTCGGCGAGCTTCTTGAGCTCTTCTTCGACCTCTTCGTCGGTGACTTCGAGGTTCTCGGCGCGGGCAATTTCGCTCAGCAGGATGTCCGAACGGACGGTCTGCTCTGCCATCGGGCGCATGGACTGACGCAGGCTGCTCAGGTCGCCGCCGATCATCTTGGTGTAGTCTTCCATCTTCATGCCCTGGGACTGAAGCTGGTAGGCAAACTGCTCGATCTGATGGTCGACCTGCTCGTCGATCATGCAGGCGGGAACATTGCAGGTCATGTTGGCAGCGGCAAGCTGTACGGCGGAGGACTCGAACGCACGCTCGTTCTGCTCCTCGCGGGATTTCGTGAAGCGCGCGCGGATGTCGTTCTTGAGTGCGTCGAGGGTATCAAACTCGGAAACGTCCTTTGCAAACTCGTCGTCGAGCTCGGGCTTGATGGACTCCTTGACCTCGTGAACCTTGCACTTGAAAACGGCGGGCTTGCCGGCGAGCTCCTTGGCATAGTTTTCGGGGAAGGTGACGTTCACGTCGCGCTCTTCACCGGCGACAGCGCCGACCAGCGCCTCTTCAAAGCCGGGAATGAACGAGCCGGAGCCGAGCGTGAGGCTGTAGTCTTCTGCCTTGCCGCCCTGGAAGGGCTTGCCGCCCGCAAAGCCCTCGAAGTCGATAACAACGGTGTCGCCCATCTGCGCGGCGCGGTCAACGGTCTCGATTCTCGCATTGCGCTCTGCCATGCGGCTAAGCTCTGCGTCAACCTCGCTGTCTTCGACCTTTACCTCGCGCTTGGGAACTTCGATGCCCTTGTACTGACCGAGCGTGACCTCAGGATAAAGCTCGGTTTCGATGGTCAGGACCACGCCGCCCTCGTCGGGGGTGTCCATGTTGGAAACGGAGGGAGAACCGACAGCCTTGAGCTGCTGGTCGACGATTGCCGTCGTATAGATCTCCGGGAAAATTTCGTTTACGGCATCCTCATAGAAAACGGTTGCGCCATACATGCTCTCGACCATCTTCCGCGGCGCCTTGCCCTTGCGGAAGCCGGGCAGCATGATATCTTTTCTGCACTTGGCATATGCCTTATTCAGCGCCTGCTCAAACTCGGGCTTGTCAATTTCGACGACGACCTTCGCCTTGCCGTTTTCTTTTTCTACGCTCTTTACATTCATGTTGGTTTTCCTCCTATACGGTGCGGTCCGTCCGGACCGTCATTCACCACATAATATTATTGAATCCGCTCTATTCTATCAGAGTTTTCCCAAGATTTCTACTGTTTTTTATATTTTCTTTTCAATCCAGCAGTTTTTGTGGCTTGAAGTTTACATAATCTGCGGAGAGCAGTCGGAACTCGCAGCCGCCGAAGCTTCCCTGAATCGCAAGACGCATGCTCTCGGCGTGCAGATGCCCGTAAAAGCACTGCCGGACGCCGTAGCGCGCCAGCAGCCCGAGAATCTCCGGGCACTCATAGCCGCGGTATCTGGGCGGGTAGTGCAGAAAGCAGAGCTTTTCGTGATCCCCGGCTGCTTTCAGGCTTGCCTCCAGCCGCCCAAGCTCGCGGCGGAAGATTTTTTCATCGTGCGTGCCCTCCTGCTCCTGCTCGTAGAACCAGCCGCGGGTGCCGCAGAGCGCGGTCTCGCCGTAAAAATAGCAGTTGTTGTTCAGGATGAACATGTCGTCCCAGCCGCGCGCGGCGCAGAAGTGATAGAATTTGGTCGCCGTCGTCCACCAGTAGTCGTGGTTTCCCTTGAGAATGATTTTCCTGCCCGGAATTTCGTGGAGGAAGGCAAAATCCTTTTCTGCCTGCTCGATGCCGAGCGCCCAGCTGAGGTCTCCGAGCAGCACGGTCGTGTCGCCCGGCGCAATCACGGAAAGCCCCTCGCGGAGTTTCTCCATGTAGCCCTCCCAGCGCCCGCCGAACACATCCATGGGCTTATACGCGCCGAGGCACAGATGGAGGTCTCCGATGGCGTATAAACTCATGCGCGCAGAAACTCCGTCACGACCTGCGTCATCTCGTCTTTTCCGGTCACATCGGTAAAGCGCACGGCTTTTCCGGCAAGACCTGCCAGCGGCGCGGGTGCGGACCTTCCGGTTTTCTTTTCCAGCTGCGCGATGATATCCGTTCCGGCAGCAAAGCTTGTCTCGCCCAGCGCTTCCAGAACGCTTCTGCAGAACTTGAAGGGGCTGGCAGTGGAGACGACGACGAGCGGGCGATCGCTTCCGCTTTTTGTGCGGTACTGCCCGGCAACGTTCCATGCGACCGCCGTGTGGGTGTCGAGAAGATAGCCCTGCTCGGCAAAAAGCTGCGCAATGGTCTTTTCGGTATCCTCGTCGCCGCAGAAGCCGCAGGCAAATTCGGACGCGATTTTCTGCGCCGTCTCCGGCTTTACGGTATATTTCCCGTGCGCAGCAAGCGCGTTCATATAATCCGCAACATTTTCGCCCGCGCCTTCCATGAGCGCCAGCAGCCGCTCGAGGTTCGAGGAGATGAGAATGTCCATGGATGGCGACGCCGTCTGATAGAACGGGCGGTTGCGGTCATACGTTCCGGTGGAGAGGAAGTCGGTCAGCACGTTGTTCGCGTTCGACGCGCACACGAGCGTTCCAACCGGAAGTCCCATGTGCTTGGCATAATAACCCGCCAGAATGTTTCCGAAGTTGCCGGTCGGCACGCAGAAGTCCACCTTGTCGCCCAATGCAATGGCGCCTTCCGACAGAAGGTCACAGTAGGCGGAGATGTAATACACGATCTGCGGCAGCACGCGCCCCCAGTTGATGGAGTTTGCCGACGAGAGGAAGTAGCCCCTGCGCGCCAGCTCCTCGCGCAAAATGGGGTCTGAGAAGATGCGCTTGACGCCGCTCTGTGCGTCGTCAAAGTTTCCGCGCACCGCGCACACGCCGACGTTTTTGCCCTCCTGGCTGACCATTTGCAGCTTCTGGATCTCGGACACGCCGCCGTCTGGGTAGAAGACAAGAATTTTCGTATGGTCCACATCACGGAAACCCTCGAGCGCTGCCTTGCCGGTGTCGCCGGAGGTTGCGACGAGAATGCAGACCTTTTTGTGTTCGCCGGTTTTCTGCAGGCTTGCCGTGAGAAGATACGGGAGCATCTGCAGCGCCATGTCCTTGAACGCACACGTCGGACCGTGCCACAGCTCCAGGATATAGCGGTTTTCTCCGAGCGGCTTGACGGGCGCGGCTTTGGGATCGTCAAATTTTGCCGCGCCGTATGCCTTTTCGGCAAAACGGAGCAGTTCTTCTTCCGTAAATTCGTCGAGATACAGCTTCATAAGCTTCGCTGCGCGCGCGGGGTAGGGAAGAAGCGAAAGCGCTTTGATATCCTCCAGAGAGATCTGCGGAATTTCCTCCGGCAGGAACAGACCGCCGTCGCGGCTGAGTCCCTGGACGATTGCCCGCGCCGCGGAAAGGCGCGTGTCCGGATTTCTGGTACTTACATAGTGCATTGTTTCACAACCTTTAATAAAGACTCGCTGAAAATATTCTCAATCGTCGCGGCGGGAAGATGCTTTTCTTCCAGCCACTGCGCAAGCAGCCCGTAGCTGTCTACGCCGGTAAAGCCCACGGGCAGCACGCTGCAGCCGTCCAGGTCTCCGCCGAGCGCGATATGTCCCTCGCCGCCCAGCTCCAGAAAATGCTCGATATGCCGCCAGACGTCCTCGAGCGTCACGGGACCTTCGTCCTTTAAAAATGCGCCGTATAGGTTGAGACCTGCCGTGCCGCCGATCTGGCACAGCGCTTTGAACTGCTCGTCGGTCAGATTTCGCACATGCCGGCAGACGGCGCGGGAATTGGAGTGACTTGCGACAAACGGCTTTTCCGTGATATCGCACAGATCCCAGAAGGCTTTTTCCGAGATGTGGCTTACGTCGAGGAGGATGCCGAGCTTCTGCGCCCGGCGCACAAATTCGCGTCCCTGCGCCGTCAAACCCCCGCCGGAGACGATGCTTCCCGTGAGCGCATTCGGCGCGTTCCAGCAGGGGGCGATCATGCGCACGCCCTGTTCATAGGCAAGCTCCAGCTTTCCGGGGTCGCAGGAGATTGCCTCCGCGCCCTCGATGGACAAAAATGCGCCGCATTTGCCGCCCGCAATCGCCGCGCGCGCATCGGCTTCGGTTCTGCAGCGGACGATGCTGCCGGCATGCTTGTCCAGCTGGCGGTCAAAATAGGAAAGAGCGGCTTCATAGTGCTGCTCGAAGCTGGTGTGCTTGTCGAGCCACACCGTGCAGAACGCATAGAACTGCACGTAGCCTGCAAGCGTCTGCGCGCGGCTGAGAGACACCTGACAGGTGTTATCCTGCAGGTCCTCCTGCCGCAGATACAGCTCCATCGGCGTATCGCAGTGTCCGTCAACAACGTTATACTTCATAGAATGCATCCTCAATCTGCCGGAGGTAGGGATGCCTGGTCTGCAGCCCGTCCGGCGCATAAATTTCAATGACATCAAAGCGCGGCTGAAGCGCTGTTTCATGTTCTTCGAGAAACATCGAAGCTGTGGCGCGCAGACGCTCCTGCTTGCGAAGGTCTACAAACTCGCGCGCCGCGCCGAAATGCGCCGTCCTGCGCAGCTTGACCTCGGCAAAGACGAGGTATTCTGCGTTTTCGGCGATGATGTCGATCTCGCCGTAGCGGCTGCGGTAGTTGGTCGCGACAATATGATAGCCGCGCCTGCGAAGATACTCCGCTGCCAGCGCCTCGCCCCACGGACCGAGCTTTGCCTTAGTCTCCATGGAGCTTTTTGAGAAACGTCCGCCGGTGAATCTCGCACGGACCATACTCGCGCAGCGCAGCATAGTGCCGCCTGGTGCCGTAGCCCTTGTGGACGGCGAAGCCGTATTGCGGAT
>DPCD01000096.1:18613-18982 GCA_003516765.1 Clostridiales bacterium
CGAAGCCGTATTGCGGATACTGCGCGTCGAGCTGCTCCATCAGCCGGTCGCGCGTGACCTTGGCAAGAATGGACGCCGCGGCAATGGAGGCAGACAGACTGTCTCCTTTGACGATGGTCCGCACCGGAAGCCCGAAGTCCTTCGCGCGGTTGCCGTCGATGAGGGCAAGGCCCGGCTTGACGGCGAGCTTGTCCAGCGCGCGCTGCATGGCAAGAAACGTCGCCTGCAGAATGTTGATTTCGTCAATCTCCTGTTCCGTCGCCATCGCAATGCCATAGCTCACGGCGCTTTGCGTGATCACATCGTAAAGCTCGCGCCGTTTTTTGTCGGTCAGCTTTTTGGAGTCGTTGAGTCCGTCGATGACGAGAC
>DPCD01000096.1:19136-19565 GCA_003516765.1 Clostridiales bacterium
GAATCACCGCCGCGGCGCACACAGGTCCGGCAAGCGGACCGCGCCCTGCCTCGTCCACACCGCAGACGGTCTCGAAGCCCTCGGAAAACGCTTCGTTTTCATACAGCCATAAATCCTTCGGTTCTTCTTTCATTGCAGCTCCTCCGGGCGCTCGAGCGTGAAGGTACCGAGCTTGCAGCTGCGGTATTCGTCGAGCAGGACCCTTGCCATACGTTCCGTGTCGACCTCGCCGCGGGAGACGAGAAAGCCGCGCTTTCGACCTGCCGCCTGCAAAAGTTCCCAGCCGTCAATCTCTTCCGGAATGTCTATTTTATAGCGCTCGGTGAGCGCCTGCGGATACTCGCGCGCCAGCAGCTCCATCAGATGGCAGCCGAGCGTTTCGGTGTCCAGAATATCGTCTTTGACAGCGCCCGTGTAGGCAAGGCGCAT
>DPCD01000145.1:0-1871 GCA_003516765.1 Clostridiales bacterium
TTCTGTATCTGTTCGAGGAATGATCAAGTTGTTGCGAACGGTTAGTATGTATAAAATAGCTGGCTACAAAACGGCTACAAAATTCGTAAGGAACCTATGTACAGCCCGAAATACGTGGATTATTTGGACAAAATGCGTATCAAGAGTGCATTTTATAACCCTAAATCAAAGCCCAAGACTTGAGTGGGAATAATTTCATGGGTCGAAAAAAGCCCGTAAACACTGGACTTTTTAAACCTTGATGCCTCTCGTGGCAACGATTCTGCAGCTTGATTTTATGATTCACAAGGAGAGCCGCCTGATTTCGAACGAAGTCAGGCAGCTCTTTTTGTCATCCTTGCAAACGTCAGCTTGTTATTCTCATGCGCCTGCGTTCCAACTGGACTTTCCCAAACAGACATGCTATACTGATGCTACCCCATCGTAAAGGAGGACTCTGCATGATAAAACGAATCCGCTTTGCTTTCTTACTTGCCGCAGCGATTCTTGCGTTGAGTCTGCTTGCCGGGTGTGCCGATAAAAAAAGCGTACAGGATGATGACCCGGTCGTCGCGTCTTACGGAGAAACGGAAATCCGCAGAAGCCTCGTCGATTATGAAAAGCAGAACCAGCAGGCGCTCTCCGGCGGCAAAGCCGTCAGCGATCAAGAAGCCGTCGACCAGCTGCTTGAGAACCTTGCCATGCTCGACGAGGCAGAGCACCTCGGGCTTTCCGTCTCGCAGGAGGAGGTTGACGAAGCCTTCGCCGCGCAGCAGCAGAACTACGAAGAATACGAAGATGTGCGTACTGCGGTGGACGCCTGGTGCAAGCAGGTCGGTGTTGCACCGGATGGGTATTTTGCTGCCATCCGCGATCAGCTTCCACGCGTGATTCTGCGGCAGAAGCTGCGCGACACGCTCGGAGAGGAATACTGCACGGAACACGGACTGTCATTTACAAAGGTCAATCCGCCCGAGAAAATGCGCGACTATGTGCAAAGCTATCTCGACGGTTTGCTTGACAAATACAGCGCAAAAATCACCTATTTCCCCGCGCTGAACGGCTGAACACACAAAACTGCCGGCATGCAAAAATACCCGAAAGCCTTGCCCTGCAAGACCTCCGGGTATTTTCATGCTTTTCCTCCGCTTCACACGGCGACCTATCAAGTCTGCGGCTGATAGACGTAGCTCTCGCTTGCCGCGTCGTAGTACCAGATCAGCGTCTGACCGGTGAGCATGAGCTGCACGTCGCTGTCGCCGTCGCCGTTCAGATCGTCCAGCGAGAGCGCTTCAAACAGATCGTGTGCGCCCTCGATCTTTTCCGGAAAGACTGCTTCTGCAAAAAAAGTCTGCGTTTCTTCATCCAGATAAAACTCCACGCCGCTGTCAAATACGCAGGCAAGCACGCTTGTCTTCTCCCCCGCGCGCGTGATGGTCCCCGCGTCGCTCACCTGCCCATACGTGCGCCAGTCTGCGCCCGCGATGTCCGTCTGCATCTCCTGCTCCGGTTCCTGTTCCGGCGCCGCGCAGGCAGCGCACAGCAGCATCGCTATCGCCAGCAGCCCCATTGCCGCCCGTTTCCAGAATCCTTTCATGACTCGTTCTCCCCCTCTTGCTCTAACAGTTTTGTTTTATTATACCACCTGTCCGCAGAAACCGCGAGTAACCGCCGGTTAGCAATCGCAGAAAAAATCGGACGGGTTGTATTTTCGTTTCGATTCTGTTAGAATTACCATACTATGCTCGAAACTTGCCCGGAAAGGACGGATGCACGGTGAAAAGCACGATGCGGGACATGACGGTCGGCAGTCCGTGGAAACTGATTGCGGGCTTTGCGCTGCCGGTCCTGCTAAGCCAGATTTTTCAGCAGCTTTATAATACCGCCGACTC
>DPCD01000145.1:2087-2486 GCA_003516765.1 Clostridiales bacterium
CAGCTTTATAATACCGCCGACTCTCTGATTGTCGGGCGCTTTCTCGGCGACGAGGCGCTTGCCGCAGTCAGTTCATCGGGTCCTCTGATTTTCCTGATGACCAGCTTCTTTGAGGGCTTGACCCTCGGCGCGGGCGTTGCCATCTCGCGCTACTTTGGAGCAGGCGACGACGCACGGGTCGAGCGCGCCATCCACGCAAATATTTTCGTGAACCTTCTGAGCGGCATTTTCCTCACCATCTTCGGCGTTCTGCTGACGCCTATCATCCTCCGCTGGATGGGCACCGACCCCGAGGTCCTGCCGGACGCCATCTCCTATTTCCGCTATTATTTTACCGGCGTGCTGGCAGTCATGCTTTATAACGCCTGCAAGAGCGTCATGAACGCGCTCGGAGACAGC
>DPCD01000145.1:2774-2990 GCA_003516765.1 Clostridiales bacterium
CGTATGGTCTGCCGCCGTGGCGACGGTCATCTCACAGGCAATCAGCATGATTCTGTGCCTGATCCAGCTCTCACGCAAGACAGCAAAATACCGCCTGCGGCTGTCGCATCTGCGCGCCGACCGTGAAATGATCGGCTTGATTCTTCGCTACGGGCTTCCTTCCGGCGTGCAGAACTCCGTCATCGGACTTGCAAACGTCGTCGTGCAGACGAACAT
>DPCD01000145.1:3221-4740 GCA_003516765.1 Clostridiales bacterium
TCCTTCGGCAAAATCGCCATGGCAGCTTACGGCACCTACAGCAAGCTCGAAGGCTTCGCCTTCCTGCCGATTACGAGCTTTACGATGGCGCTTACGACCTATACCAGCCAGAACCTCGGCGCGCAGAAATATGACCGCGCAAAAACCGGCGCGCGCTTCGGCATCGTCTGTTCCCTGCTGATTGCCGAGCTGATCGGCATCGCCATGTATCTTACCATGCCGCAGCTGGCAAGTCTGTTCAGCCGGACTCCGGAGGTTATCGCGCTGGCAACGCGGCAGGCGCGTGTCATTACCCTCTTTTACTGTCTGCTCGCCTATTCTCACGCGGTAGCTTCCGTCTGCCGCGGCGCCGGCAAGGCGTTCGTACCGATGCTTGTGATGCTTGCCGTCTGGTGTGTGCTGCGCATCACGTATATCACGCTGATCATGCGCTACAGCCACGAAATCCGCTTCATCTACTACGCTTATCCCATCACCTGGTCCATCAGCTCGGTCATCTTTTTTATCTACTACCACTGCTCCGACTGGGTCCACGGCTTCGACGCAACAGAAAAACGAAAAATCCCTTCCTGAACCAAAAGCAGCGGATGCTTTCCTGCATCCGCTGCGTTTTTCATGCCTGTCCGTTTTTCATCCAGAAGGGTGGTCTTTTCTGCACTATTTGATGGTTTCACTGTTGTTGAGGACGTTGACGCTGTACAAAAACAGCACGTCCTGATCGGTAAACGTCAGGAAGCTTCCAAGCCTGACACTCGGAAGATAGCGGATATCGACCAGCGTAATTTTTGCGTAGCCATCTAAAAGCAGCGGCGCCAGGCTGCTGGCAAACGAGTCGCGGAAGATCACCAGTTCTTTGTCTGTTTTCGCGTTCGGGTTTTCGATCGTCAGAAGCGACACCGAACCGGACAGGAACATTTCATACGGATCCTTCCCCGCCGCCTTCTCCATGTCATAGACCGAGCAGGTCTTGTTGGTTTCAAAGTTCGTCACGACAGCGTTTTCGATGGTATCGCTTGTCAGATACGAGATCGTCTCCGGCTTCACGGGCAGCGCCGCATAGCCGTAGTAAAGCCCGTAATAATCGCGTGCAAGCGTCTGCGTTTCAAATTTCTCTTCGACACTCGCTCCCATCGCTTCTGCAATCGTCTTTGCCACGGGCAGAAGCCGGTCCTGCCGCCAGTGAAGATCAGTTCTGTAATAATCATCGATTTGCAGGCTTCCGGCGAGATCAATATATTGTGCCCACGAAAGGTTATCGCGCATGGACGAGAAAAACGCATCGTAGTCCAGCGCCGGATAGCCGTTCTGCTTTGCCAGATAGTAGTTTTTGTCCGGAATCACCGCAAGATAGGGTTTCACATCCGTGTCCGCGAGATACTTGTCATAGACAAAGCGAAAGCGCTCCTGCGCGTGTTGGAGAGACGCTTCATTCAGCGGGTATTCCAACTTCGAAACAAAGCCGTCTGCCAGATACACGCCGTGGTTGTCCTTCTGCCGGTACACGCCGAGCGACAGCAGG
>DPCD01000145.1:4974-5221 GCA_003516765.1 Clostridiales bacterium
AACTGCTCACGCAGCGGGAACTGATCGAGTGTATAGCTTTCAAAATCGCCTGTCCATTTCCCGTCCCAAAAGCCTTTCACAGAAAACGCCGGAAACTGCGCGAGACTGCGCCGCTCCGACTGAGACTGTGCGTCTGCGGGCTTGATCGCGCCCCAGACGGCAAAGCCGAACAGGAATGCGCCCAGAAGCAGGACGGTCAGCATGGTTTTTTTCTTCTGCATCCTCCTGCCTCCTTAAAACCGGAAAT
>DPCD01000194.1:0-6586 GCA_003516765.1 Clostridiales bacterium
TTCTCGTCGCCGGAGAGCTTCGCAACCAGCTTCTCAACGGCAGGAATTGCGTTGACATACGCCGTGCCGCCGCCGGCAACAATGCCTTCCTCGACAGCTGCGCGCGTTGCGTTCAGCGCGTCCTCGACGCGAAGCTTCTGCTCTTTCATCGCAACCTCGGTCTGTGCGCCGACCTTGATGACTGCAACACCGCCGGACAGCTTTGCCAGACGCTCCTGCAGCTTTTCCTTGTCATAGTCGGACGTGGTGATGGCGAGGGTGTTCTTGATCTCAGCAACACGCGCCTTGATTTCGTTTGCATCGCCAGCGCCGTCGACGATGACGGTGTTGTCCTTTGTGACCTTGACCTGACGGGCACGACCGAGATCAGCCAGCTGCACGTCGGGCAGGTTCATGTTCAGCTCGCTCGAAACATACGTGCCGCCGGTGAGAACGGCGATGTCCTTGAGCATTTCCTTGCGGCGATCGCCAAAGCCGGGCGCCTTGACGCAGACGCAATTGAAGCTGCCGCGCAGACGGTTGACAAGCAGGGTCGACAGTGCGTCGCCCTCGACGTCCTCAGCGATGATGAACAGCTTCTGACCGCCCTTGACAATCTGCTCGAGGATCGGCAGAATCTCCTGGATGGAGGAAATCTTCTTATCGGTGATCAGGATATACGGATCGTCGATGACAGCTTCCATCTTCTCGGTGTCGGTGACCATGTACGGGGAGATGTAGCCGCGGTCGAACTGCATGCCTTCGACAACCTCCAGACCGGTTTCTGCGGTCTTGGACTCTTCGATGGTGATGACGCCGGAGGTGGAGACCTTCTCCATTGCCTCGGCAATCAGCTTGCCGATGGTCTCGTCGCCGGAGGAGACGGTACCGACACGGGCAATATCGTCGCTGCCCTTGACAGCCTCGGAGTTTGCCTTGATGGTATCAACGGCGGTCTTGACTGCCTTTTCCATGCCCTTGCGCATGACCATGGGGTTTGCGCCGGCGGAAACGTTCTTCAGACCTTCGTGGACAATCGCCTGCGCCAGAAGCGTCGCGGTCGTCGTGCCGTCGCCGGCAACGTCGTTGGTCTTGGTTGCGACCTCGCGCACGAGCTGCGCGCCCATGTTCTCAAATGCGTCTTCGAGCTCAATGTCCTTTGCGATCGTCACGCCGTCGTTGGTGATCAGCGGAGCGCCGTATTTCTTGCCGAGAACCACATTGCGGCCCTTCGGACCCATTGTAACCTTTACCGTATTGGCAAGCTGGTCAATGCCGGACAGCAGCGCCTTGCGTGCGTCCTCGCCGTAAACGATCTGTTTTGCCATAATATAAATCTTCCTTTCTGTGAAGCGTTCAATCAGTCTCAGTCAACAATTGCCAGAATATCGGCGAGCTTGCAGATCACATAATCCTCGCCGTCGAGCTTCAGCTCCTGACCGGCAAACTTACCGGTGATGACCTTGTCGCCCTTCTTGACGGTCATTTTCACGTCGTCGGTGCCGGGACCGGCAGCAACGACCTCGGATACCACGGACTTTTCCTTTGTCGCAGTGGACAGGATGATGCCCGATGCCGTCTTTTCTTCCGCTTCAAAGCTCTTGAGCAGCACATTGTCTGCCAACGGAGTCAGTTTCATAAGATTACCTCCTGTTATGTTGTGACCCGGTGGGGTCTGATCTACTTCTTTCTTAGCACTCTTTACCTTTGAGTGCTAACATCTTATATAATATCCAGATTGCCGAAAAAGTCAAGGCTTTTTTTACAGAATCCTGTGACCTTTTTGTGAATTCTTTGTGTCCGCGCAAAAACACGCAGACGGGCTGCCGTCTGCGTGTTTTTCTCGCTATCGATTGCCTCTGCGGTACGTAAGCCCCTTCGGGTAGAAAAAGCGCAGGGCTTTGGGCACGAGGCTGATGTCCAGCGCGTCGGTATAAAGCGCCTCGCCGTCGATGTTCACGACGCTTTCGCTGTCGCAGCGGATGGTGAGCGCCGTGCAGCGTTCATGGCGAATGAGCGCCGGATAATCGGCGTATTTTCCCTTCTGGTATTTGCCGATGACCGCTGCCACCTGCAGAAGGCTCACCTTTTTGACCAGCAGCACGTCCAGCAGCCCATCGTCCGGCTCCGCCTCGGGCACAGGGTTGAAGCCCCCGCCATACCACCTGCCGTTGCACACGCAGATTAACGTCTGCTCGGCGTCGATCGTTTCCCCGTTCAGTTCGACCACATAATGTGCGCTGCGCCCAGACAGAATATTCGCAAGAATCGACAGGATGTACGCCCCCTTGCCGGAAACCAGCGGCAGGCGCTTGAAGCGCGCGATGTCCGTCCCGATTTTCGCGTCCAGACCGATGGACAGGATGTTTGCGCAATACGTATCGTTACAGCGGATGAGATCAAACCTTGTTTCGTCCGCGTCGAGCAGGCGCTCGAGATCAAAAAACGGCGCGGTGTCGGAAAAGACCTTGATGGCATCGTTGCCGGAGCCGCCCGGATAGTGCGTCACCGCAGCGTTGGGGCAGCCTGCCATGCCGCAGACGACCTCGTTGAGCGTGCCGTCGCCGCCGCAGGCATACAACCGCACCTCCTGCCCCGTTTCACAGGCTTTTCTGGCGAGCGCGCGGCAGTCGCCGGGGGCTTTGGATACGCAGATTTCATAGTCGAGCCCCCGCTTGCCGCAGATTCTGTCGATGTCCTGCGCATAACGCGGGGTCTGGTCCGATTTTCCGGCGGCGGGGTTGAGAATAAAAACATGCTTCATGACGGGAACAATCTCCTTTATCCATCGTCTTAGAAGTACAGCCTAATAATAACGCTCAGAAATACATGTAGACGTTGCACTGCAATCTTCCGTTATAGAGCTTGCGCTTTTTTGCCGCCTGCTTGCCGAAGTAGTGTTCAAACTCCGGCTCGGAGGAAATGATGTATTTCTTCCAGCCATCGGCAAACTTCACGTGCCTGCCAAATGCCCGGTACAGCTGCTGGGCGCTGCGCTGCTCTAACATGCGCTCGCCGTAGGGCGGGTTGCAGACCATCACGCCCTTGTCCGACGGCAGACTCATCTTCGTCGCGTCCGCCTCGCGGAAGTCAATCAGCTTCCCGACGCCTGCCTTTCTGGCGTTGTCGCGCGCAATGTCCAGCGCTGCCGGGTCGATATCCGTACCGAGAATGCGGTAGTCTCCGCGGTATTCGCGGTCGAGCGCCTCCGTTCTTGCCTCGCGCCAAACCTGCTGCGGCACACACGCCCACTTCTGCGCGCCGAACGAGCGGTTCATGCCCGGCGCGCGGTTTAAGGCAATCATTGCCGCTTCGATGCAGATTGTGCCCGAGCCGCAGAACGGGTCCCAGAAAAAGTCCCGCCCGCGGTATCTGGCAAGGTTCACCATCGCAGCCGCCATCGTCTCATGCAGCGGCGCGAGATTTGCGTTTTCGCGGTAGCCCCGCTTGTGCAGGCTCACGCCCGAAGTGTCGAGGAAAATTTCGCAGCGGTCTTTCATGATCGAAAACCGGATCTGATACGTCGCGCCCGTCTCGGGCAGCCACGAAAGCCCATATTTCGCGCCCAGCCGGTCGACCGCCGCTTTTTTCACAATCGCCTGGCAGTCCGGCACGGAATGCAGCTGGCTGTCCAGGCTGTAGCCCTTGACCGGGAACGCGCCGTCCTTCGGCACGAAATCTTCCAGCGGAATTTTCTTCATGCCCTGGTAAAGGTCTTCAAAGCTCTTCGCTTCGAATTGCGAAAGCAGAATCATCACGCGCTCGCCCATCCGGCAGCAGAGATTCGCCTTTGCCATCGCGGCAAAGTCCCCGTCAAAGAAAACGCGCCGGTCTTCGACGCGGACGTTCGAAAGGTTCAGCCGTTTGAGCTCATCGCCGACCAGGCCCTCGAGCCCGAACAGACACGGTACGCAGAATGTCATTGTTTGCATGTAGCAGGTTCTCCCATATTTCGTAATCCACATTAGTATAGTAAAAACCCGGTAAAATAGCAACGTATTTCTTTTGGTTTTTTACGTCCTTTTTACGAAAGGTTCATGACAGGACGCAAAAAATCAGGTATACTGTTCACAAGAAAGGAGGCAGGTTCTTATGGTCTATGTATGGCTCGGTCTGATCGTAGCGTTCATCGCCGTCGAAGCGGCGACGGTAAACCTCGTGTCCATCTGGTTTATCGGCGGGTCCGTTGCGGGTCTTGTGTGTGCAATTCTGGGTGCGCCAACGCTTTTGCAGTTTGCGGTGTTCATTCTCGTCTCGGCGCTTTTGCTGGCGCTGCTGCGCCCGCTGCTCAAAAAGTATCTGCGCGTCAAGCCCTCCAGAACAAACGCCGACCGGCTGCTCGGACAGGAGGCGCTGGTCACGGAGGACATTGACAACCTCCGCGAAACGGGCGCCATTCGCATAAACGGCGTGCTGTGGACGGCAAAGAGCGTCGACGATACGCAGATCCCCAGCGGCAGCCGCGTGGTGATTGCGCGCATCGAGGGTGCAAAGGTCTATGTCAAACCCGCCGGAGTTCCGGCAGAAGCATAAGGCAACACCGCGCAATTGCGTCTTCGCGCTTCGACGGATCTTTTCCACCAATTCTGCGGTTTGAAAAGTTCGAAATACATAAAGTATTCCTTCACTTTCCGAACCTTGACTTGATGAAAAATCTCTCGCCGAATCAGCTTGCCGAATTGTGCGGTGCTGCCATAAGTCATTTTTTCGTCAGAAACAAAGAAGAGAAACACCATAAGGAGGATGTATTTATGGAATGGATTCCCGTACTTGTCATCGCGGTGCTGGCGCTGGTCATCATCGTCCGCAACATCTATGTCGTCCAGCAGTCGCGGGCGTATGTCGTCGAGCGGCTCGGCGCGTTCAGCAATGTCTGGACCGTCGGCATTCACTTCAAGGTCCCGTTCGTTGAGCGCGTGGCAAAGAAGGTCAGCCTCAAGGAGCAGGTTCTTGACTATCCGCCCCAGCCTGTTATTACCAAGGATAACGTCACCATGCAGATTGACACCGTCGTCTACTTCCAGATCACCGATCCCAAGCTCTATGCCTACGGCGTCGAGCATCCGATGATGGCGATGGAGACGCTCACGGCGACGACGCTGCG
This sequence comes from Clostridiales bacterium, assembly GCA_003516765.1. Classification (GTDB taxonomy): domain Bacteria; phylum Bacillota; class Clostridia; order Oscillospirales; family Oscillospiraceae; genus CAG-170. Next base: position 5,084 of record DPCD01000194.1, read on the forward strand.
AAACATCATCGGCGATCTGGAGCTGGACCAGACGCTCACCTCGCGCGACGTCATCAACACCCGCATGCGCGCGATTCTCGACGAAGCGACTGACCCGTGGGGCATCAAGGTCAACCGTGTCGAGCTCAAGAACATTCTTCCCCCGCAGGACATCCAGAATTCCATGGAAAAGCAGATGAAGGCAGAACGCGACCGCCGGCAGGCAATTTTGCAGGCAGAGGGCGCAAAGCACAGCCAGATTCTCGTTGCCGAGGGCGAAAAGGAAGCCGCGATTCTGAAGGCGGACGCAGAAAAGCAGGCGGCAATCCTGCGCGCAGAGGCAGAAAAGGAATCCGCCATTCTCCGCGCCGACGGCGAAGCGCAGGCAATCCGTGCGGTGCAGCAGGCGCTTGCCGATTCTTTGGCGCTGCTGAACGAAAAAGCGCCGAACGATCAGGTGCTCAAGCTCAAGGCGCTCGAGGCGATGCAGAAGGTTGCCGACGGCAAGGCGACGAAGATCATCATTCCGTCTGAAATTCAGGGGCTTGCCGGTCTTGCCTCCGGCATTACCGAAGCGGTAAAGGAAGCAAAGTAACATGGCAAAAAAGAAGGACGAACGCTTTGTCAAGGTCCATGAGGAGGGAACCGGCTTCGGCTGGCTGAGAACTGTTTGGGTCGATAAGCAGACCGGCATCAACTACCTCTTTGTAAATTCCGGCTACGCTGGCGGCATGACGGTTCTTCTCGGTGCAGACGGCAAGCCCGTCATTACCCCGGTCCCAAACGAATATCCGGAAGACTGACAAATGCGCCCCGACCGTCAGGTCGGGGCGCATTCCCTTCTGTCAAAAAAGCAATCGCTTTTTTGACAGTTTCATCCGGAGAAGCTGACAGAATTCTGGCAGACGTAGTAGATTCTGCGGTCGGCGTCGTTTGCCAGCACCAGAACCTCGCCGACGCTTCCGAGCACCGCCGCATTCGCAACCAGCAGCGGTCCTGCCGCGACGGACACGGTGCGTCTGCCGGAGAGGCGGGATTCCGTGCAGTCGCAGGGCGTGGGCTTCATGACGGGAGCAGTATTGGAAAGCGGCGGACGACCCGGATGCAGCGCCTGCCACAGTAGGCTCTTGAGCTGGGTATACGTTTCGTCCTGCGTCTCGGACGCCGGGACCGTAAACGCCACCGCCGTCAGCGAACACACCGATACCGCGCTGGGCGTAAACGCCGGACCAGACGCGCAGCAGCTGTCTGCCGCGCAGACCGGAATCGGATAGTAGATCTGCCCGCTGACCTCCAGATCATCACATGTACAGGGCTTGATGCTGACAAACTCGCCCGCAAGCGGTCCTGTGAGATTGTCGTAGGCGGTTGTCGCCGTGTCCGGGCAATTTAAGGATGTGCCGAGAACGAAATTGGGCGTAAAAAATGCGAACTGGCTGTAATCCACAAGCGGGGCAAGACGCGGGTCGCACAGCAGCTCCAAAGCGCCCAGCATCCCTGCCGCGCAGCCGCAGCCGCAGTCCA
>DPCD01000194.1:6814-6977 GCA_003516765.1 Clostridiales bacterium
CCGCCTCTTCCGCGCGCGGGGGAGGCGGCACCGGCGGTCTCGGAGGCATCGGCGGATATGGCGGCACCGGCATACAGCCCGGCGGGCATGCAGGCGGGCACGGTGCCGGGGGCGGAGGCGGCGGGCAGGGATTCGGCGGTGACGGCGGGCAGGGATTTGCCGG
>DPCD01000160.1:0-11552 GCA_003516765.1 Clostridiales bacterium
GCCGCGCCGAGATGAATGTGCCCATGAGCAAAAAGGTCAATCTCACGATTGCAGCTGCCCAGCCCGAAGTCTTTGCGGCAGGCAAGGCGTTCTTCCTGCGGCTGGCAGGCGCCGAGGACGTGAAGGTCTGCGGCATGGAGGCTGCCGACGCAGCATCCGGAGACGACGGACTTGTGGAAGTGACCACGCACGCGGCGCGTCTGTTCATGCCGCTTGCGGAGCTGGTCGACTTTGAAAAGGAGCTTGCCAGAATCGCGAAGGAAAAGGAAAACTGCCTCAAGCAGATTGCCATGTTCGAGAGCAAGCTCTCCAACGAAGCGTTCGTGTCGAGAGCGCCCGAGAAGGTCGTTAACGACCAGAAGGAGAAGCTGGCAAAGAACCAGGCGCTGCTGGCGCAGCTCATCGAGAGCGAAAAGCGGCTGAAAAAGTAAGCGCTTCCTTCGTTCGACCGAAGACGCAAGGAAAAAATTGTATAATGGACACGCATGGAAATTCCGTGCGTGTCCATTTTTTCTATCTGGAGTGATGCAAATGAATATGACAAGCTTTTTGCAGGATAAGCGGCTTACCATTGCCCTCAAGGGCGAGATCGACCACCACAGCGCCAAGGACACCATGCGCATCATCGGCAACAAGATCGACATCTATCTGCCGATGGTCTGCGTGCTGGATTTCCGAGACGTAACGTTCATGGACTCGAGCGGCATCGCGATTGTCATTCACGCCATCCGGCGCATGCGCGAGCTGCGGGGCGTGGTGCGGGTGGAAAACGTACCGCCGCAGCCGATGAAGGTATTGAAGGCGTCCGGAATGGAGCGCATTGTGGTGATTGAAGAAAGGAGCATGGCACATGAAGTGTGAAAATCAGATGGAACTGACGTTTCCCAGTCAGTCCAGAAACGAGGGCTTTGCGCGCGCGGCAGTGGCAGCATTTGCCGCGCAGCTCGACCCGAATCTCGATGAGCTCGGCGATATCAAGACTGCGGTCTCCGAGGCAGTGACCAACTGCATCGTCCACGCCTACCGCGACACGATCGGTACAATTTCGCTCAAGTGCCGGATTCTGCCGGGAAGCATCCTCGATATCATCGTCAAGGACCGGGGCTGCGGCATTGCCGACGTGGCGCAGGCAAGAACGCCGATGTACTCCACCGGCGGCGACGATCGAAGCGGCATGGGCTTTACGATCATGGAGAGCTTCATGACCGAGCTTCGCGTCACTTCGACGCCCGGAAAGGGCACGACGGTACATATGAAGCGTAAAATTGTCCGCCGGGGCGAAAAGGCGTGATGGACCGGACACAGGCGCTGATTGTCCGCGCGCAGCAGGGAGACAAGGCGGCGTCGGAGCAGCTGGTGCTGGAAAACGCGGGGCTGATCTGGTCGATTGCGCGGCGGTATTTTGGGCGCGGCGTGGAGCCGGATGATCTGTATCAGCTCGGGGCGCTCGGCTTTCTCAAGGCAATTGCGGGCTTTGACACGCAGTACGGCACGCAGTTTTCCACCTACGCCGTGCCGAAAATCGCAGGCGAAATCCGAAGGTTTCTGCGCGACGACGGCGCAGTCAAGGTCAGCCGAAGCGTCAAAGAGCGCGCCGCTGTCATCAAAAAAGAGCGCCAGCGGCTCACGGGGGAGCTGGGAAGAGAACCGACGCTCTCAGAGCTGTCGCAGTCTCTGGACCTAAGCGTTGAAGAAATCGCAAGCGCCGAGACGGCGACCAGCAGCGCAGAATCCATCCAGCGCCAGACGGGAGAAGAAGGCATCACGCTCGAGGATGTGCTGGCAGGACCCGAGATGGAGGACGGCATTTTAGAGCGCATGGCGCTCAAACAAGCGGTTTCGAATCTTTCCGCGCGCGAGCAGATGGTCATTTCTCTGCGGTATTTTCACGGGCTCACGCAGCAGAAGGTCGCGTCCATCATCGGCGTGTCGCAGGTACAGGTCAGCCGGATTGAAAAAAAGGCGCTCGAACGGCTGCGGACGTTTTTTTAGGTGACAAATCGACAGAATTATATTAAAATAGCTTTACTATGAAATACAGGTGAAGCTATGACAACTGATTTTGAAACGCGATTTCTGGCGGCGCGCCGTGCGGTGATTGCCCGGCGGTTTTCGCACTTAAACGATATGCAGCAGAAGGCGGTCATGACGACCGAAGGACCGCTGCTTTTACTTGCCGGCGCAGGAAGCGGCAAGACGACGGTACTGATTCAGCGCATTGCAAACCTCATTGCCTTCGGCGAGGGCGCGGATTCCAACGAAATTCCCGATTACATCACGGAAGACGACGTGGAATTTCTGGAGCAGTATCTTCAGAACCCGCTCCCGGAAAACCAGCCGAGAGCCGAGGCGCTTTCCGCGCTGCATCCGGCAGCGCCGTGGTCGATTCTTGCCATCACGTTTACCAACAAGGCGGCAAACGAACTCAAAGACCGACTGGGGAAGTTGCTCGGCGAGCAGGCGATGGACGTCTGGGCAATGACGTTCCACGCCGCCTGCTGCCGGATTCTCCGGCGCGATATTGACCGGTTCGAGGGTTACTCTTCAAGCTTTACGATCTATGATACCTCCGACTCTGAGCGCGTGATCAAGGACGTTCTGAAGGACCTCAACATGGACGAGAAGGTGTTTCCGCCGAGGCTGTGCTTGTCCGTCATCAGCAAGGCGAAGGACAAGGCGCAGCACCCGGACGAATTCTCGAAAGTTGCCGACCGCGCGGGAGACTACCGCATGGAGAAAATCGCCGAGATTTACGAGGGCTATCAGAAGCGTCTTCACGAAGCGAACGCTTTGGACTTTGACGATATCATTCTCAAGACCGTGGAGCTTTTAGAGGCGTTTGAGGATGTGCGGACCTATTATCAGCGCAAGTTCCGCTACGTTCTCATCGACGAGTATCAGGACACGAACGAGCTGCAGTACCGGCTGTCGTCGCTTCTGGCTGGGGGCTATGAAAACATCTGCGTCGTGGGCGACGACGATCAGTCGATCTACAAGTTCCGCGGCGCGACGATTGAGAACATTCTCTCGTTTGAAAAGCAGTACCATGGCGCAAAGGTGATCCGGCTCGAGCAGAACTACCGCTCGACCAAATCCATTCTAGACGCGGCAAACGCGGTGATCTCCCACAATCAGGGGCGCAAGGGCAAAAAACTCTGGACGAAGAACGCCTCGGGCGATAAGATTACGGTCTATGAGGCGCTCAACGAATCGGACGAGGCAAACTACGTCGCGGGGCGGATTTTCTCGATCTCCAAGGGAAAGAATTTCAAAGATTTCGCAATTCTGTATCGCACGAACGCACAGTCGAACGCGCTCGAATATGCCTTCAAGCGCAACAGCATTCCGTATCGGATCATCGGTGGCACGCGCTTTTTTGACCGCGCCGAAGTCAAGGACATGCTGGCGTACCTGTGCGTGATCAACAACCGCGCGGACGATCTGCGCCTGCTTCGCATCATCAACAATCCACCCCGTGGCATCGGTGCGAAGACCATCGAGATGGCCTCGCGGCAGGCGCAGGCGGCAGGCGTGCCGCTCTACAACGTCATTTCCGACCCCTACAGCTATCCGAGTCTGGAAAAGGCGGCGGCGAAGCTGATGGCGTTCACGGTTCTGATCGAGGACTGCGCAGAGCTGCTTAAAACGCTCAGTCTGCCGGACTTTTATGAGGAGCTTTTGATCCGCACCGGCTATGTCACGATGCTCGAGAGCAAGGACGATGTGGAGTCGCGCGCCCGGCTTGAGAACGTGCGAGAGCTCAAATCCAGCATCGTCAGCTACTGCGAAAACACGGACCTGCCGACGCTTGCCGGTTTCCTGGAGGAAATTGCGCTCTATACAGACATCGAGCAGTATGACGCGGAGGCGGACGCGGTCGTCATGATGACGATGCATGCGGCGAAGGGATTGGAATTTCCGCATGTGTTCCTGGTGGGACTCGAAGAAGGATTGTTCCCCGGCACGAGAAGTCTTGGCGACCCCGAGGAGATGGAAGAAGAGCGACGGCTCTGCTACGTCGCTATCACGCGCGCGAAGCAGTCACTTACCATCTGCTATGCAAGAACCCGCATGCTCTACGGCAGAACGACGACGAACATCGCCTCGCGCTTTGTCGACGAGCTTCCGCCCGAGTGCGTCAATCGGACCGAGCAGCCGAAGCCAAAATACGATCAGCCGCGCGACTACGGCAGCTTCGGCAGGGTTTCCATCTACGGAGACTACGAATCGTTTTCCCCGCGCCCGGCAGGGCAGAGCGCGCCGAGAAGAAGCTATTCTTCAGTGGTGCCGGAGACAAAGAAAAAAGCGCCAGCGGTGCAGTTTTCCAAGGGCGAAATGGTGCAGCACAAGGCGTTCGGGCGCGGCATGGTGCTGAGCGTTATTCCGATGGGCGGCGACGCGCTACTGGAAATTGCGTTCGACGGCGTCGGCACCAAGAAGCTGATGGCAAACACCGCAAGCCAGCATATGACAAAGCTTTAGCGGGCGACTGACCCAATCAGAATCTCCCCAGCATATTGCGCCGCCTGCCGGCATAGGCTGTTAGCCGGAGGTGGTGGCAATGAACCGGCTAAAACGGCGCAGGCGCCGTCTGGCGCTTGTAGGCTTGCTGCTTCTGATGATCGGAAGCGTTGTGCTGCTGCAGCTGCGCATTGCGCCGACGCTCCGCAGAATTGCGGAAAACCAGGTTGTGAACGCGGCGTCCAACGCCATTTTCCGCGCCGTCACGCGCCAGCTGCAAACCGGAAGCGTCGACTACAGCCGTATCATCGGGCTTGAAAAGGACGAGACCGGCAGGATTGCGGCGCTTACAACCGACATGCAGCAGGTGGCAAAGCTCAAATCGGAGGTGCTGGCGTTTCTGGACGAGGAAATCTCGAACATGGACGACGAGGCGCTGTCCGTGCCCGTGGGAAGCCTGCTGTTTCCGACGTTTTTTGCCGGGCGCGGATTTTCGATTCCCGTGCGCGTGCTTGCCCTCAACAGCACGAACGCCGATTTTTACAGCAGCATCGAGTCTGTCGGCATCAACCAGAGCGTGCAGCAGATTCGCATTACCTTTACCGTCAGCCTGTCCTTTCTGACGCCCGTGGGCATTTCGGATACGGAGGTGACAAGCGACGTGCTGGCGGCGCAGACCATTCTTCTCGGCGATGTGCCCGAGAGCTATCTTTATCTGGGATAGCATCCGTTGACAGGAGAAACAGAGGTTATTTATGGAACCGCAAAAAGAGATACAGCAGCTCACCAAAGAGCTGGAACACGCAGGCTTTTTATACTATGTGAAGGACGCGCCGGAGATGTCGGACTACGACTATGACCACAAGCTCCGCAGACTCGAGGAGCTTGAGGCGCAGTACCCGGAGTATGCGCTGCCCAACAGCCCGACGAGGCGCGTCGGCGGCGCGGCGCTTTCGCAGTTTGTGAAGGTCCGTCACGAGGTGCCGCTCGAGAGCTTACAGGACGTGTTTTCCTATGACGAGCTGCGGGAATTTGACGAGCGCCTCCGAAAAGACGAGCCGGAGGCTGCGTACAGTGTTGAGCCCAAAATCGACGGACTTTCGGTGGCGCTCGAGTATGTGAACGGAGAGTTTGTCCGCGGCGCGACGAGAGGCGACGGGCTCATCGGCGAAGATGTGACGGAAAATCTCAAGACCGTGCGCTCCATTCCGCTGCATTTGGAGAACGCGCCTGCGCGGCTCATCGTCCGGGGCGAGGTATATATGCCGCGCGCCAGCTTTGAAGCGCTCAACGAGGCGCAGGAAAAGCTCGGAAAGCCGCTCTTTGCCAACCCCAGAAACGCGGCGGCGGGCTCTTTGCGCCAGCTCGACCCCAAAATTGCAGCGCAGCGCAGGCTCGACATTCTGGTGTTCAATCTGCAGCTGGCAGAGGGTGTGTCCTTCAGGACGCACACCGAGACGCTCGACTATCTGCGTGCGCTTTCCTTTAAGGTTATCGATTACACGCGCTGCAAGACCATCGATGAGGCGGTTCATACCATCGCGGCAATCGGCGAAACGCGGTATGATCTTCCTTACGATATCGACGGCGCGGTCGTCAAGCTCGACAGCCTTGCCGGACGCATCCGCATGGGCAGCACGGCAAAATTTCCGCGCTGGGCGGCGGCGTTCAAGTATCCGCCCGAGGTCAAAGAGACTGTTTTGCAGGATATCGTTGTGCAGGTCGGAAGAACCGGCGTTCTGACCCCGCGCGCGATTGTCGCGCCCGTGCATCTGGCAGGGACGACTGTGACGGCGGCGACGCTTCACAATCAGGATTTCATCTCGCAGAAGGATATCCGCATCGGCGATACCGTAAAGATCCGCAAAGCAGGGGAGATTATTCCCGAAATTCTCGAGGTCGTGTTGGAGAAGCGCCCGGCGGGAACGACGCCGTATTTCCTGCCGGCGAAGTGCCCGGTCTGCGGCGCGGCGGTAGAGCGCGACGAGGACGGCGCGGCGCTTCGGTGTACGGGCGCAGAGTGCCCGGCGCAGCTGTCGCGCAATCTGGCGCACTTTGTCTCGCGCGAGGCGATGAACATCGACGGGCTGGGAAGCGCGATCATTGATCAGCTGATCGAAGAAAAGATGCTTGCAAACCCGGCGGACCTGTATTCGCTCGACTTTGAGAAGCTGGCGACGCTGCCGGGACTCGGGCAGAAATCGGCGGACAATCTGAAAGCTGCCATCGACAAGAGCCGGGAAAATGATCTTTCGCGCCTTCTGTGCGCCTTCGGCATCCGGCAGGTCGGCGTAAAGGCGGCAAAGGTCCTGGCAAGCCATTTCGGAACGCTCGACGCGCTGATGAACGCGACGGAAGAAGCGCTTCTGGAGGTTCCGGATGTGGGCAAGACGACGGCGGACGCGCTGCGTGCCTGGTTCCAGAGCCCGCAGTCGCAGGATCTGATTGCGCGTCTGCGCGCGGCAAACGTCAACTTCACCTCTCACAATCAGGTCACGGACACGCGCTTTGCCGGAAAGACCTTCGTGCTGACGGGCGCTTTGCGCCTGTTCACCCGCGACGAGGCGACGGCAAAAATCGAATCGTTCGGCGGGAAAGCCGCAGGCTCGGTCTCCAAAAAGACGAGCTACGTCGTCGCCGGAGAGAATGCAGGCAGCAAGCTCAAAAAGGCGAACGAGCTGGGCATTCCGGTTCTCTCTGAGCAGGAATTTCTGGACATGCTGCAATGAAGATAACTCTGATCTGTAACTGCGGACTTGTCTTCTCGTCCGGGGAAACGTGTCTTCTGATTGATGCATTGACGCAGGAGCTTGCGCCGTTTTACCGCGCGCCGGAATCGGTCCGGCAGGAAATTGTAACGGGAACCGGCGCATACGAAAAGACCTGCGGGCTTTTGTTCACACACCTGCACCCGGACCATTATGACAAAGAAGCGGCGCAGGCGTTTTCACAGTATCATCTGCGCGCTGCACTGTATGTTCCGAACCGGCGCGAGCTCCCGCCGGAGCGCCTTTCCATCGGAAGCTTCACCGTGGAGCTGCACCGTGTGCGGCACACGCAGGTCGCGGGCTACGGAAAATCGACGGTCGATGCCATGATCATCTCGGCAGAAGGAAAAAGCGTCTACGTTGCCTCCGATTCTGCGCCAGAGGTATCGCTGCACGAGTCTGTGCTGCATGGACGAAGAATGGACGCGGCGTTCTGGAACGGGGAGATGCTTCTTTATAAGCCGGAGCGCGAAGCGCTTTGCCGGTTCGCGGCGCAAAATTTCATCTATCATATTCCGGGTGACCCGCAGGACGGCTTCCGGCGGAAGCTGGAGCGGCTGCGCGGGCGCTATCCTGCAGAGCTGGAAACCGTCCGCCTGCTGGGAGATTACCCATCCGAAATCATCCTGTAACAAAGAATGCCGCCCCGGCAAGCCGGGGCGGCATTTGAAATCTTATTCTGCAACGGACCAGCTTTCGCCGTTGAAGAAGACCGAGGCGTAAAAGCTCTGAAGCTGCGGGTTTTGAATTGGCTCGAAGGCAGGCGCAGAAGCTGCATCCGGCTGCTGTGCGTCATCGCCGTCCTGCGGAGATTCCTGTGGGACCTCACTGTCCTGCGGAGATTCTGCGGACGCCTGCGACTGCGCATCGGCGGTGGGAAGAGAGATGTTCGTGCAGGTGTAGTAGCCGCTGACACCCAGAAGGATGCCGCCGTCTACCAGATCCATCGCGTAGACGTTTTCTACCGTCACGTCGGAGACAACCACTTCGCTGCGAGACCAGCCGTTTGCCATCAGCAGCCGGTCGAAGCCGCCGAGCAAACCATTGTCTTCGCCTGTAAGCGGCGCAGTGGTCAGTTCATCCTGCAGCACTGCCGAAACGGCAAGCTCAGCGTCCTCACTGAGATCCAGAATCGGGCAGATGGAGTCGTAATTGTAGATGAGCTGGTAGTCATAGGGACTGAAAACTTCCTCCCCTGTCAGTGTGAAGCTGAGCGTGCTGCCAAGAGAGATGTCGTCGATGGTCTGCAGCGTTTGGGCAGGGATGGTGCAGTAGTCCGCGCCGTTGAGCTGTACAAGCATGTCGGCATTGTAGTCATTGTACACATCCACGGTTCCGAGGCTGAACAGCACCTCAAACGAGCGGCTTGCGGCGGTGACGCTGCTGGTGAGCGTTTCGCCTGCGTCGGTTGTGCAACTGGCGGTGACGACGGAGTCGGCGTGCAGCGGGGCAAGCTGCAAAGAGTCGCCTGCGGCAAGCGTCGTGCAGTAAGCGCCGTCGACAGACAGATCCACGCGCATGCTCGAACTGTTCCAGACATAAAGGCTTGTATAATCCAGGTCGAGCGCCGTTTGCGTGGGCTGAAAGAGGCTGACGGTATCGGCTGCATCAAAGCTCTGCCCGAATGCGGTGGTATAAGACACCTCCACGTCGTAAAGCCCGGGAAGAAGCGTATCAAACGCTGCCTCCGAGCGGACGAGGTTCAGAGCGTCCTGCGTGTAGCCCGCACCGTCGAGCGCTTCGGAAAGCTCGGTCGCGACGCTCGCGGTTTGTTCGTCTCCCGCGCTGACGCTTGCACCGGCGACGTTTGTGGTAACGTTCAGCCGGCAGGGGTCAATGCGCACACGGTAGGTTGCAAACGGGAAGCCGCCGCGCTTTTCCACATGCAGGCATGCCGAGTCGGTGCTGGCAAGCTCTGCCGCCTGCTGGCGAAATGCTGCGCTTTCGCGGTAAAGAGAGAACATCGGCGCAAGAGACTCTTCGGTAAAGGCGGTCTCACCGGACGGCTCTGCCACCGCGCAAAGACGCGCAAAATCGCCGTCTGCCAGCGCTGCGCGGAATTCCTCGGCGGTTTTTTCGGGCGTGTTTTCCCGGGAGAGCCGCCAGAGCGTCAGACCGCCGCCTGCAAGAACCGCGGCACACAGGGCGGCGGCAAGGACGCGGCGCTTGCTGCTTTTCGGCTGCACGGGCGCAGCGGCGCGGGGCGTATAAATCTGGACATCGTCCTCCGGCGTTTTGCTGCAGACCGGGCAGGAATCGAAGCCAGCCGGAATCTGCGCGCCGCATTTCGGACAAATACGAGGCATAAGAATCTTCCTTCTATCTCGATATGACAGGGCATGCCGCAGGGCACATCCCAAATCGAACTACAGTATACTCAGAAGACCCGGAAAAGTCAATCCCCCAGCGGAGGAATTCTGCACAGTAATGTATGAATGGTGGAAAATAAGCCGGAGTTTTACGGGAAAAGGCAGTGTTTTTCGCAGACATGGTTCCGGTGGAGGACCTTGTGCCGCGCACCTCACTCCATACGGTAGAACACGCCCTCCTCGTCCCAGGTCAGAACGCCGGTATCGAACTCGAAGACCCGGTAGGATACATTGCTGTACCAGTCGGAATCGGCATAATAGGTGCTGGTTTCGCCCTCTGCGATGCGCAGGTCGCCGCAGTCGATCTCGGACGCTTCGGCGTCGCCTTCATTTCGCGCGTAATAGAACCATTCGCCGTAGGCATCGATGAGAATGTAGCGGTCGGCGGACAGATCGCCGTCGTAATACCAGCAGCCCTCGAAGCTGGAAATATCGACGTGGTAGTCGTCGTCAATATAATAGCCGTCGGAATCACCGGTATCCTCGTAGTCGACATACTCGCCGTCGCCGCCCGCGTCCTCGTTGGAAGGCGCGCCGGTGGGGACAAAGTAGCCGTAGGCGCCCATGTAAATTTCGCCGGATTCGTCCAGGTTGAACTGGCAGCCGGAATCGTCGGCGTCGTTGTATGCGTAGTACATTTCATACTCCTCCTCGTAGACAAGCGTGCCGGTGAGCGTGGCGTCGGTTCCGTAGAGCGTCCAGCTGCCGTCGTCATAGATCTCAAGATCGCTCCATTCTACGCCCTGTGTGCGGCAGGTGTAGGTTCCGGCGAAGGCGGCGAGATCTTCTTCGGCGAGGTAGCTCTCATCTGCTGTGTCGTCGAGCCCGTCGTCCGCGGGAACTTCATCTGCGCCGTTGTTCAGATTGAGAACATCCTGCGCAGAGCCGTCCGGCTCTGCTGCCTGCTCGGCGCAGCCTGCAAACAGCAGGCAGAGCGCTGCCAGCAAAATAACGGTCAAAAATCGCAAGTTCTTTTTCATGTGCAATTCCTCTCTCAAAAGAAAATGTTGGAAATGATCTGTATCCATTATAAAAGCGCGCAGAAACGCAGGCGATTAACCGGCGGTTAGGATTTTCAACGAAGAACCGGACAAAAAAGGAAATAGCAGGGCAGAACGCTCGCTTTTTGAAGCCTCCGGCGCTATGATGGCTGCAGATATGCAGGGGATTCGGAGGAGGATTTTATGGGCAAACAGAAAAACGACATGCTGCATGGGTCCATCTGACGGGGGCTGCCGCGCTTTGCACTGCCGATTGCAGCGACAGCGATTCTCGGGCAGCTGTTCAACGCCTCGGATATCGCGGTGGTCGGCAATTTTGCGGCGCAGAACCGCACGGCGGCGGTTGCTGCGGCCGGGGCAAATTCTTCGATTGTCAGTTTGATTGTGAACCTGTTCATTGGCATTTCGCTCGGCAGCAATGTCGTCATCGCAAACGCCATCGGAAGAAGAGACGAAAGCGCCATCGAAAAGACGGTCCATACCTCTATCGTGATTGCGGTTCTGGGCGGCGTGCTGGTTGCGCTTTTGGGAGAGCTTTGCGCGAGCTGGCTGCTGCGCTCGTTCCATGTGCCGGAGGACGTCTTTGACCCGGCGCTTCATTATCTGCGGATTTATCTGCTCGGCATGCCTGTGATTCTGCTCTATAACTTCGAGGCGGCGATTTTCAGAAGCGCCGGAGAAACGAAGCTGCCGCTGCTGGCGCTAAGTCTGTCCGGCGTATTGAATGTGTTTCTGAACCTCTTTTTTGTGCTGGCGCTGGGGATGAACGTAGAGGGCGTGGCAATTGCGACAGTCATTTCACACCTTGTCATTCAGGCGGCAATCAACACGCTGGGAACAAATGTGATGGCAGGCTCGAAGCGCGGTATTCAATCTCAAGGTGTTGCGTATTTCGTCTTCAACGCCTTCACGCAGGCATGCACGACCTTCGTCGGGCAGAATTACGGCGCGGG
>DPCD01000160.1:11714-12010 GCA_003516765.1 Clostridiales bacterium
GTCGGGCAGAATTACGGCGCGGGCAGATGAATCGCTGCAAAAAGACGCTGCGCTGCGCGTATGCGTTCTCCATGACCTATGAAATGATTACGGGGTATCTGCGTGGCTTTGGTATCTCCATGGTTCTGGCAGTGCTGACGATACTGGGGGTGTGCGGCGTGCGCATTGTGTGGCTCTATACGGCGTTCGCGGCGAAAACACAAAACAAAATACCTTTCATACCTGCTGTGCAAGCGTGCGGCGGGTATGTTTTTGCAAAAAAATGTGCGGACGTCCGGTTCTTTTTGCGCGGAAAA
>DPCD01000160.1:12219-12555 GCA_003516765.1 Clostridiales bacterium
AAAAGGCAAGCCTTGCAATTATCGCCCGACCCGGTATAATAGAAGTACAGGTGCGCAGATCCTGCGCGAAAACGAAACGGGAGAACGGACAAACATGAAGACGCTTCTGATCAAAAACATCGCAAGTCTTGTCTCGTGCGACGAGCAGGACCGGGTATATGAAAACGTCGACCTCTACGCGGAAGACGGCGTGATCTGCGCCATCGGGCAAAATTTTGAGAAACCCGCCGATGAAACCATCGACGCAAGCCATATGCTCTGCTATCCGGGGCTTGTCAACACGCACCACCACTTGTATCAGCAGTTTTCCCGGAATCTGCCGCAGGTGCAGAATAT
>DPCD01000160.1:12810-20230 GCA_003516765.1 Clostridiales bacterium
CTCTATGAGATCTGGAAGAACCTCGATACAGACGTCATCCGGCTTTCGAGCCTTACCGGCATGGGAGAGCTATTGAAGCACGGCTGCACAACCTGCTTCGACCATCACTACGTCTTCCCGGCAGGTGCGGGGGACCTGATCGGCACGCAGTTCGAAGCGGCATCTGCGCTCGGCATCCGCATGCACTGCTCGCGCGGCTCGATGGACCTGTCCGTCAAGGACGGGGGACTGCCGCCCGACTCCGTGGTGCAGACGGTAGACGAGATCATGAAAGACTCCATGCGGCTGATTGAAACGTATCACGACGCATCGTTCGGCTCCATGCGACAGGTGGCGCTGGCACCGTGCTCGCCGTTCTCGGTTTCGGCAGAGCTGCTGCAGCAGAGCGCGATTCTCGCGCGGCAGTACCATGTGCGACTGCACACGCATCTTTGCGAGACGAAGGACGAGGAGCATTATATGCTGGAGCGCGAGGGCATGCGTCCGCTGGCGTTCATGCAGACGCTCGGCTGGGTCGGACCCGACGTGTGGTACGCGCATGGCATTCACTTTAACGACGAAGAGCTGAAGCTGCTGGCAGATACGGGCACCGGCGTGTGCCACTGCCCGATTTCCAACATGAAACTCGCGTCCGGCATTGCGCGCATCCCGGAAATGCTCGCGCTCGGTGTGCCGGTGGGTTTGGGCGTAGACGGCTCTGCGTCCAACGACGGGTCGAGCCTGATGGAAGAGCTGCGCGTGGCGTTCCTGCTGCACAGGCTCAACGCTAGCCGCAAAGCACCCTCGGGCTATGATATTCTCAAAATGGCAACAAAGGGCAGCGCGCGCCTTCTGGGGCGGAAGGATATCGGGGAATTGAGCACCGGCAAATGCTGCGACCTGTTTCTGATTGACAGCCGCAGACTGGAGCTGACCGGCGCGTGCTATGACCCGAAATCCGTGCTTGCCACCGTCGGTGTGCGCGGACCGGTCGATTATACGGTTGTTAACGGGCGTATTGTCGTCAAAGACGGGTGCCTTGTCACCATCGACGAGGAACGGACCGCCCGCGAAGCGCAGGCTGTCTGCGACAGTTATCTTTCCCGCTGAGCGAAAAGAACAGTTCGATCAGGGAAACTGATCTGAATGAGAAGGAAATCAGAAGATTTATGCAGAACTTCCAGCCGCTGACCGACGCGGAGATGGAGGCAGTCCGCAAAGTACAGGATATTTTCCGTTTCATGCACCGGATTGCCTGTACTGCTTGCCGCTGCTGCACCGATGGATGTCCGCAGCATCTGCCCATCCGCGAACGGTTGGAGCAGGTTGCCGCCGAGTTAAAAAAGAAGGAAGAACCCGAAACATGACGTAAAGCCCGGCGCAGTGCGGGAAAGCTGCGCCGGATTTTGCTTGCTTTTTGCGAGTTTCAATAGTAAAATAGGGGAGAACTGAAACAAAAGGAGACATTTTTCATGACGGTGATCGAACGATTTTTAAAGCTTTTCAGTTTTGATACAACCTCCAGCGAAACAAGCGGGCAGCATCCGTCTACACCCAATCAGAAGATACTGGGCGAGGAGCTGGTCCGGCAGATGCTCGCTCTCGGTATCTGCGACGCGCACATGGATGACGCCGGCTACGTCTACGGCACGATTCCCGCAAACTGCGAAAAAGACCTTCCGGTCTACGGGCTGATTGCCCACATGGATACCTCGCCGGATGCGCCCGGCGGTCCGATTCACGCGAGAATCACGGAAGCCTACGATGGCGGAGACATTGTTCTCAACGAGGCGCAGGGCATTGTCCTCTCGCCGCGGGACTATGCTTCCCTGCAGAAGCACGTCGGCAAGCGCCTGATTGTAACCGACGGCACGACGCTGCTCGGCGCGGACGACAAGGCAGGTGTGGCAGAGATTCTGTCCGCAGCGGAAAAGCTGCTGCTCTCCGACCGCCCGCACGGCACGGTGAAAATCGCCTTTACGCCGGACGAGGAAATCGGCGAGGGCGCAGACAGGTTTGATGTCACGGGCTTCGGTGCGGACTACGCCTACACGGTAGACGGCGGGGCAATCGGCGAGCTGGAGTACGAGAACTTCAACGCCGCGTCTGCGTCGGTCGAGATCACGGGGCTTTCCATCCACCCGGGCTCTGCCTATGGAAAGATGGTCAACGCCAGCCTCGTTGCGATGGAGTTTGCCGCGCTTCTTCCCGCACTGGAAACACCGTATTTTACCGACGGCTACGAGGGCTTCTTCCATCTGACCGGCATGGAGGGCGAGGTGGAGCATGCGAAGCTCTCCTATATCATCCGCGACCACGACCGGGAAAAATTTGAAGCGCGCAAGGTAGTAATGGAAAAGGCGGCGCAGGAGATGGACAGACGCTACGGAAAGGGAACCGTAACGCTTAACGTCCGTGACAGCTATTTCAACATGCGCGAGAAAATTGAACCGTGCATGTTCCTCGTCGAGCAGGCAAAAAACGCCATGCTGGAGCTGGGCATTACCCCGAAGGTGCAGCCGATTCGCGGCGGCACGGACGGCGCGCGGCTTTCGTTTGAGGGGCTTCCGTGCCCGAATCTCTGCGCCGGCGGCGAAAATTTCCACGGCAGATTCGAGTATGTCCCTGTCGAGGACATGGAAAAAATCACCGAGCTGCTGGCAACGATCATCTGGAATATTGCAAAATAAAAAACGGGTCTGCCGTGTGAGTACGGCAGACCCTAAATTTTGATTTTTCCGTCTTTTAAATGCGCGAGCACGTACTGCTCGGGCTCATCGACGGGCTTGGTGATGCCGGTGCGGCGGTGCTTGCTGAGTCCGCCTGCCATATTGGGCGTATCGCCGGACAAAAATGCCGCGCGGAACAGCGCCTGCTCGCCGTATTTTTCGCGCAGTGCGTCGACCGTTTTGTCGAGCTTCGAGAGCTTTTCATAGTCTGCCGCATCGAACAGGCTTACCTGCCGCGCGCTGGTGTCCATCAGGTGCGTGATCTGGATGCCGAGCTGGCGAAGGGGCGTTTTTCCGTCCCACATCGCGCGCAGCAGCTCCCGCGCGGCATGGTAAAGCTCCTGCGTGACGTTGGTTGCGTTGGCAAGCTGCTTCTGGTGCGACCAGTTTTCAAAGCTGCTCGAACGAAGATGCACCGTCAGGCACGAGCCCGCCTGCTCGTCTCTGCGCAGCCGCGCGCCGACTGTCTCACAAAGAGACAGCAGCACCTGATCGGCAGACGAAAAATCCGTCACATCGCGCGGCGTGGTGACGGCGTTGCTGTAGCCCTTGTTTGGTGCGGGCGCGCTCGATATGACGCCGGCGTCTTTTCCGTTGGCAAACTGCCAGATCATGCTGCCCTGCTTGCCGAGTTTTCGAATTAGAAACGCAGGGTCTGCGCGCGCCAGGTCTCCGATGGTGCGGATACCCATGGCAGTGAGGCGGGTGGAGGTGGCGCGCCCGACCATGAACAGCTCGCCCACCGGAAGGTGCCAGAGCTTTTGCTCCAGTTCCCGGGGAAAGAGCGTGATGACCTTGTTGGGCTTTTCCAGCTCACCTGCCATCTTTGCCAGCAGCTTGTTGCAGGAGATGCCGATGTTGACCGTGAAGCCGAGCGTGCTGAAAATCCGGTCGCGCAGATGCTGCGCCGCCAGCACGGGAGGACCGTAAAGTCCCTCGGTGCCCGTCATGTCGACCCACGCTTCGTCGATCGAGTATTGCTCGACGACAGGGGAGACCTCCCGCAAAAGCGCCATCAGGCGGCGCGAGGAGGAGACATACAGCGCGTAATCCGGCTCCGCCACGACGAGGTTCGGGCACTTGTCGCGCGCCATGCCGAGCGGCTCGCCGGTTTTGACGCCGTATTTTTTCGCGGGCGTGCTTTTTGCCAGCACGATGCTCGTGCGAAGATTTTTATCGTTCGCAATGACCGACGGAATATCCCGCAGGTCGGGCGTTCGTCCCTCGACAAGCGTGCGGTACGCGGCGGTCCAGGACAAAAACGCGCTGTTGACATCGATGTGAAACCAGACCGGTTCTGCCATCAGTAGACCTCCCGGAACAGCGTCCAGCGGTGGGTGCGGACGGTGTAGCGCAGCTCGTAGAGCTTTTCCGCGCCCTCTAANNGCATCACCCGGGCGCTCATCGACCCCAACGTGTTCAGCGGCAGCTGCGAGCAGCTGAGCCTGTTCAGCCCGCCTGCCGTGGACAATCTTATCGAGCAGGGCGTGCCGCCCCGGGCGGCTGTCCGCATGGTACGGGAGGAGGCGGTGCAATGTCTTGCCAAAGCGCTGTAAGCCCCAAGGGGGCACGCAAGCTGCACGATGCCGACGTGGTCTACCTGTATGACGGCAGCTTTGAGGGCTTTTTGTGCTGCGTGTACGAGAGCTTTGTCCAGCACGAGCTTCCCTTTGCGGTGTGGACACCCCAGTGGGAAACGGCCACTCTCTACCCGGTCAAGGAGATCTCCACCGACCCCGCCATTGCCCGCCGGGTATTTGCTAGCTTTGGCAAAAAGCTGGGCTCAGAGACCGAGTACCTCGTCAGCCGGGATTTTCTCTCCGGGCAGGAGGACAAGGAGCTGCTGCTGCTCCGCTTTCTGCATCTGGCCTTTGCGCTTGGCCCGGGCACGGTCAAGCGGGAGGGGCACCCGGTGGTTGCGCCCCTCTACGCCATGAAAAAGAGCCTGGACTGGGAGGTAGACAAGTTTCAGGGCTTTGTGCGGTTCGAGGAGCACGACGGGATGCTGGGCGCGGTCATCCACCCCAAAAATTATATCCTCCCCCTGCTGCGCCCGCACTTTTGCGGACGCTTTCCGGAGGAGGACTTTATGATCTACGATGCCGTCCATCAGGCGGTGCTGCTGCACGAAAAGCACGGCACCCGGCTGCTGGAACTGGCAGCGCCTTTGGAGCTGCCGCCGCCCAGCGCGCGGGAGCAGCAGTTTCAGGCGCTGTGGACGCAGTTTTACCGGACATTGGAAATTCAGGCCCGGCACAACGAAAAAGGCCGCATGACCCACTGCCCCAAACGGTTCTGGGCGGATATGGTGGAGCTGCAGGGGGAGTTGTAATTATTTTTCCTGTGCTTCCAGTGCGCTTTCCACGCCCTTGAGCAGATCCTCGGCCGGGATGCCGTAGAGCTTTGCCAGCGCCATCAGGTTGGAAGTGTTTGGCTCCGAGGTGCCCTTTTCCCATTTGGACACCGCCTGACGGCTGACACCGATGCTCTCCGCCACAAATTCCTGGGTCATCTTGCAGCGGGCACGGTTCTCCCGGAGCATCTCAGACAGCGA
This sequence comes from Clostridiales bacterium, assembly GCA_003516765.1. GTDB lineage: Bacteria > Bacillota > Clostridia > Oscillospirales > Oscillospiraceae > CAG-170. The sequence goes on from DPCD01000160.1 coordinate 18,073, forward strand.
CTTGCGCACGATTTTGACCTCTTCGGTCAGCTTGGGCGGCTTTTCCAGATTGCGGGCAATGCGCCAGAGCAGATAGAGTGCTATAAAAGGGGCAAAGATCTTGAAGATCGCAAGGATAAAGCCCAAAACCTGAAACGTTCTGTAAAGTATAAGACTGGATGTACTCATGTTCATACGGTTTCCTCCTTTGAAGTGTGGTTTGTTGGGTTTTTCTGTGGCACGATTTTAGCACAAAAGCCCGGTTGCGTCCACCAACCGGCGTGTAAACTCTGGTTGCATTACGGAACTTTAGCCGATTTTTAACAAAAACGTTGCATCTGCGCCGTTGCAACAGGCAAAAGCTATGGTATACTATAAGAGATATCCGGCAGACATCTCTGCCGCACACACCCCCGCTGCGGGGTCAACACAAAAGGAGTATTGTAGCGTTATGGTTCGCATTACTATGGAAGACGGCGGCATCATCGACATCGAGCTGAACGAGGAAGCTGCCCCCATCACCTGTGAGAATTTCAAAAAGCTGGTCAAGGAGGGCTTTTACAACGGCCTGACCTTCCACCGCGTGATCCCCGGCTTTATGATTCAGGGCGGCTGCCCNNTGCTCGCTGTCTTCAAAGCGGAAGCGCAGCGGCTGCATCTGCCCATCGACGCCGCAGGCGGCAAGCACCTGCACGGGAAGGTTCCGGTTTGCCATTCCTGTTCGTCTCCTTTCTGAAACGTTTGTTTTATTATAGCATGAAAGAGAGGCACACGCAACCCCTTTTGCGAAAAAGGCAGGATGTTCCGTCTGAGTGGTGTAACGGCTTGACAGGTGTGATATAATGATACTACAATGGATGGAAGGAGGTGCCAGCGTGGCTGTAACCGGCGTCAAAATCGTGGCAAAAAACCAGAAGGCGTACCACGAGTATTTCATCGAGGAAAAGTTTGAAACCGGCATTGAGCTTTCCGGCACCGAGGTTAAATCCATCCGTCTGGGAAACCTCAGCCTCAAGGAGGCGTGGTGCCAGATCAAAGACGGCGAGCTTTTCATCCGCCAGATGCACATCGCGCCCTATGAGCAGGGCAACATCTTTAACAAAGATCCGCTGCGCTCGCGCAGGCTCCTGATGCACAAGCGGGAGATTGCGCGCCTGTTCGGTAAGGTCAAGCAGGACGGCTACGCCCTGATTCCGATCTCGGTTTATTTCAAGGGCTCTCTTGTGAAGGTGGAAATTGCGCTGGCAAAGGGCAAAAAGCTCTACGACAAGCGCGACGACGCGGCAAAGAAAGACGCCAAGCGTCAGATCGACCGCGCAATGAAAGGAAGATAAACATGGAAAATCCCATTATGACGCTCACCATGGAAGACGGCGGCAAAATCGTTGCCGAGCTGTACCCCGAAAAAGCGCCGCAGTCGGTGCGCAATTTCATCAGCCTTGCAAACCAGGGCTTTTACGACGGTCTGATTTTTCACCGCGTCATCTCCGGATTTATGATTCAGGGCGGCTGCCCGCTGGGCAACGGCACCGGCGGCCCGGGCTGGAACATCAAGGGTGAGTTTGCTGCTAACGGCGTGAACAACCCGCTCAAGCACACCCGTGGTGTCATCAGCATGGCCCGCAGCATGAACCCCAACAGCGCAGGCAGCCAGTTCTTCATCATGCACAAGGACGCACCCCACCTGGACGGCCAGTATGCCGCCTTTGGCAAGGTCGTGGCCGGCATGGATGTCGTGGACAAGATCGCCGCTGTGCGCACCGACTGGAACGACAAGCCCACCACCCCGGTCAAGATGAAGACCGTGGAGCTCATCGAGGGCTAAAAGACAACCATAAAAAATCCCGGGACCTGACGGTTCCGGGATTTTTTGTTATTGGGTAACGGCTCAGCAGCCTTCTTTTTCAGCCAGCTTCCGGCCCATGAGCACGCCCATGACGGACGCCATCATCAGGCCGCGGGTCCAGCCGGAGGAGTCGCCCAGGCAGTGCAGGCCCTTGATGTTGGTGTCGAGGTTCTCGTCCATCTTGACCTTGTTGGAGTAGAACTTCAGCTCCGGGCTGTACAGCAACGTCTCGTTGGCGGCAAAGCCGGGCACCACCATATCCAGCATCTTGATGAACTCGATGATGTTGGTCATGGCACGGTAGGGCATGGCGGCGGTGATGTCACCGGCCAC
>DPCD01000112.1:0-1076 GCA_003516765.1 Clostridiales bacterium
TCTTTCTTGACAGAAGGGATTGCGCCCTGCGGGGCGAAACTCTACGAGGTTTTTATACATACCGAAACGGGGTAAGGCGTTCCGCCTTACCCCGTTTGTTATCTGTGTATCCGGGCAATCAGTTCGTCATAGATTTCCCGCGTTCTTTCCGGTTCATCCATTCCGATGACGAGGGTTTTACCATCTGCCGTCAGTACGACAAATTCCGATGCCTTTGTGTAGGCATACAGCGTGTACGAGCCGAATTCGTCATTGCAGAACGTACCCAGGGAAAACCTCGCCGAGCCGAAGCCGTTCGTCCGCATGCCGGTATCCAGATTGCTGCGATATTCGATCGTATCGATTTCGGAATACGAGAGGCTCAGATCCGCCCACCAGGTCGCGTGAATTGTCAGCGCCGTATCGCCGCAGCTTGCCTCCATGCTGCCGGTAAACAGCAGCAGCGCCGTACCCAGCAGCGTCACGCAGACAAGGACGGCAGCCACTCTGGACGCTATTTTTTCCGCCCGGCTTTTGGGTATTTTCTCATATGCAACGCCCGCCTTCCGATGCTGTCTGAAAATGGCATAAGAATATGCAATCGGCGCAATGCCCAGCGCGGCAGTCACGCAGATCATCACCCAGACCATTGCCTGCAGCGGAAGCAGCGCTCCCAGCAGCAGAAGCAATCCTCCGCCGACCCACAGCTTCCCGGCAAACCGGTGCGTCCGGTTCCAGTTCTCCTCATTGCCCAGCGTCCAGGAGACCTTGACGCCCAGCGTGCTGTTCTGCCGCAGCTTTGGCAGATCGTTGCCGATCCAGACAAACAGCACGCCCAGCAGCACCGGCACGATCCCCGCGACCTCCGGCTCTTTGCCCAGCGCAGCCCGATACATCATGCCGCTTGTAACAAGCGAACAGACCGGCAGAATCCAGAAAACCATCCCCAGCGCCCTGGGGCTCTGGCGCTGCTGCTTCGGGTCGCGCAGGGTAAACCACAGGCAGATCAGATGCACAAGCAAATGCGCCAGCGGCAGACCGAAAACAGCCAGCGCCTTTGCTGCACTGCCGTCTGCCTTTCCATCCGCGCCCCAATG
>DPCD01000112.1:1310-4606 GCA_003516765.1 Clostridiales bacterium
CCGCGCCCCAATGGGTGATCAGCGTGCCGGGCAGCCTGTTCCACACGATCAGCCCGAACAGAACCGGCAGCAGAATCACCGCCGACGACAAAAACAGCTTCCTCTTATTCTCCCGCAGCATTGCCGCCATCTCCTTTCAAATCCGCAAGCCAGAGCATCGTCTCCTCCAGAACGGAGGTGTTGATTTCATAATAAATAAACTTTCCCTCCCGGGTGTCGCGGATCAGGTCCGCCTCCTTCAGCACCGACAGGTGCCGGGAAATCGCCGGCGCGGATACAGAAAAATGCGCAGTAATCTCTCCTGCCGGCATGCGCCCTTTTTTCAGCAGATTCAATATCTCCCGGCGAATCGGGTCGGCAAGCGCCTTTAAGGTCTGCTGCAAGCCCATGGCGCATCCTCCTTTAACATTTAACCGAATTGTTAATTATAGAATACACGAAACCTGCGCGCTTGTCAACCGGCATGCCCGGAAATTCTGCCGGACACGCCGCTTTGCGGGGCTGCTTTTCCGGTTTTCGGTGCGGTTCCCGGGGAAAACCCGGAAAAATTACGAATTTTTGAATTTCCGAAAGAAACGCTTGCAAGTACGTGGCTTTTTCTGTATAATACGTTGAGTATCGCCTGTCAGGGTGCATCTGATACACTCTGGGCGGAACGTAAGAATACTTGAGAGGAATGATCCTGAATGAGCGCATCGCGCGAAAAGAACAAGCGCAAGGAGCTGAACGCTTCTGCCGAAGCCCCCGCCACACCCGCCAAAAAGGGTATGAGCAAGGGTCTGAAATGGACCATCGGCATCATCTGCCTTGTATTGGTAATTGCCATTGTCACCTTTTTCTCCATGCTGACCAGCGGCTATTTTGCCGGTCACACGACCGCCGCAACTGTGGGCAGCCACAAGCTCTCGCCTGCGATGGTGAACTATTTCTATAAGGAAGCCTATAACTCCATGAGCAGCCAGTACGGCGACATGATGAGCTATATCATCGACTCCAACACGCCGCTCAACGAGCAGTACTACGACGAGGAAAACGGCATCACCTGGGCAGACACCCTCATTGAGCAGGGTCTGAACAGCGCGGCGCGCATCTACGCCATCTACGACGAAGCAGTAGCAAACGGCGAGACGCTTTCCGACGACGATCAGTCCAGCATCGACGCCACCGTCTCCAACCTCAGCGTCTACGCCACCTACTACGGCTACTCCAACGTCAACGGCTACCTTGCCGCCATGTACGGCACGGGCTGCAACGAAAAGAACTTCCGCGAGTTCCTCTCCATCGAGACCCTTGCCAACAACTACTCGCAGAAGGTCTACGACACGCCCGTCTACACCGAAGACGAGCTTGCAGCGGACTATGCCGCCGACCCCAACGCCTATGACACCGTTGACTACCGCGTGTTCGCCGTGACCGACGCGCTGTTTGACGAGGAAGACGAGGAAAAGCTGGCTGATCTCAAGAAGACCGCTGCTGACGAGCTGCTTGCCGCTGCCGAGGAAGGCGACGAGGCGTTCATCCAGGCTGCTTACGACCACGCCTCCGAAGACACCAAGGAAAACTACGAAGACGACAGCTACACCCTGCGCACCGACGTCGGTCATTCCGACTCCGATCTTTCCAACTGGCTGTTTGAATCCGACCGCAAAACCGGCGACGCCACCTGCGTCGAGACCAGCGGCACCTACTATGTCGCGATTTTTGAGAGCCGCGACACCCACGACTACGCGCTTCCGAATGTCCGCCACATCCTGATCTCCGTCTCGGATACCACTGACGAAGCGGCAATGGCGACTGCGAAGGAAACCGCAGAGAAGCTGCTTGCCGAGTATGAGGCGGGCGAACACACCGAAGACGCCTTCGCTGCCATCGGCGACGCCGCCTACGCAGACGGCACTGCCGCAGAGTCTGCCCGCTATGAGGACATCACGCCGGGTCAGATGGTCGAAGACTTTGAGAACTGGTGCTTCGACGCCAGCCGCCAGGTCGGCGACACCGGCATTGTGGAAAGCACCTACGGCTACCACGTCATGTACTTCTCCGGCTTCGGCACGAACTACCGCATGAAGCTGGTGGAAGACGAGCAGCGCGGCAACGTCTACACCGACTGGCTCACCGCCACTACCGAGAACGCAAGCTATGAGACCGTTGCCTCCGGCATGCGCTTTATGACCAAGTAAGCTTTGAATGACGAACGAAACAAGGGGCTGCCGCAAGGCAGCCCCTTGTGATAGGAGGAACTATGGCAGAAACGCAATTTGACCGGGAGCGGATGCTGCTGGGAGACGAGGCAATGCAGGTTCTTGCCGCCAGTCACGTCGCCGTCTTCGGCGTCGGCGGCGTGGGAAGCTTTGCGGCAGAGGCGCTGGCGCGCGCGGGTGTGGGCGCCATCACGCTCATTGACCACGACACCGTCTCCCTCACCAATCTCAACCGCCAGCTCGTCGCGCTGCACTCGACAATCGGCATGCGCAAAACCGACGTCATGGCATCGCGCATTCTGGATATCAACCCCGCCTGCCGCGTCACAAACCTCCCCGTCTTCTATGAGCCGGAGTGCCGCGAGGACTTTTTCTCGCGCGGCTTCGACTACATTGCCGACTGCATCGACTCCACGCGCAGCAAGCTTGATCTGATTGAAACCGCCATCCGCCGCGGCGTGCCGATCATCAGCTCCATGGGAACCGGCAACCGGCTCGACCCGTCGAAGTTCCGCATCACCGATCTGAGCAAAACCTCCGGCTGCCCGCTGGCAAAGGTCATGCGCCGGGAGCTTCGCCTGCGCGGCATCAACCACCACACCGTGCTTGCCAGCGACGAGCTTCCCTCAAAGCCCTGCAGACTGCCCGTGCAGGAAGACGAAACGCGCACACCGCCTGGCTCCGTTTCCTGGACGCCGCCGTGTGCGGGCATGATGATCGCAGGCTTCATCGTCCGCCAGCTGCTTGCGCGCGCGCAGGAGCAAGCTGCCCCAAACGAATAAAAACTGCCTCCCCCGGCAAAGCTATTCCCAATCGCTTTGTCAGGGGAGGTTTATTATGCAGGAGGCAAGCTTTGCCCTGTGGAAGGTGCTTCTGACCGGAGGACTCGCAGGCTTTGTCAACGGATTTTTCGGCGCGGGTGGGGGCATGCTCGTCGTGCCGCTGCTGATTGTTCTGGTGGGGCTTGCCGACAAGCAGGCATTTTCCTCCGCCATCAGCATCATTCTGCCTCTCACCATCGTCTCGCTCGTCATTTACGCGAAAAATGGTGCGCTGGATATCAAAACTGCGCTTCCGTATCTGCTTGGCGGCGCG
>DPCD01000163.1:0-4736 GCA_003516765.1 Clostridiales bacterium
AGGACGAGCAGCAGCCGGTGCAGGAGCCGGAGCTGACCCCCGAGCAGAAGCGGCGGCGGACCATTGAAACACGTGTCGCCGAAGCTACCGTCTGGGCGCGTGATGAGGAATACAACAATCCGTTCACCGAAGAAGCGGTGCGGACCTATCTGACAAGTTTTTTGTTTGACCGCTGGGATGATCCGCAGACGCCGGTCTGCGCCTATTTTGAGGCGGACGATTTCCGGCTGAATCTCTATCAGAACACGCTGGACGAATATTTCTGCGTGCTTTCCCATACAGATACGCTCGACGAGCTGACTATCCGCGTGGACAAAAACGGCGCGCAGATGATCACCCCTTCTGCTGCGGTTGCAGATCCGCCGAAAATTTCCGAAGCGGTATCTAGCCTTGTGGACGGCGCGAAATTTGACAAGCGCTACGACGGATACTATTTTGACGACAAGATGGACGCGGAAAAAAATAAGGTTTTCCGGGCTTACGCCGCGCGGGCGCTCCATGCGTTCAAACAGACGATAGAAAAAAACAAGGACGATTGGAAGGCTGTTCTGGACGATGCGTTCCGCACGAGCGTTTCGTTCAACGAAAACGACCAGTTTGTCTTCGAACTGCAGGGAAAGAGCACCTACTGGCTCGAGCTTCGCTATCGCCCGGAGTGCGGCGTATGGTCGGATGTCAGTCTGGTGCCGACGTTTACAGATGGTCAGGCGAACTGGAAGCCGGACGAGGGAAAGCTGACAGATGATTACCTCCTTTCTCTGGTCACCTCGCTGGAGCTTGGCATGACGGCAGCGCCGTTTACCTTTGACCGCCCGAAGGATCTGACGCAGCAGCAGCTGTGGCTCATGTTCCTGCTGCTTATGCCGAAAGCCGAACTGGAAGCAACGTATGACAAACAGGACGGCATGTATCACATCACGCAGAAGATGATGGAAAACACGCTCATTTCGTATCTCGAGTATTTCCGGTTTGATATCACGAAGAACCCGGGCTATTCTGAGACGCTGGGCGAGATTGTTGTACCGACGGTCTCCGGCTTCGGCGGCGGGATGCTGGCAAAGCTGCGCGAAAAGCATGTGGACGGCAGCACCGTGACGTTTACGGTTGACTACTATGCGGGAGATGATGTGGGTTTCACAGCGCCAGAGTACGCGAAGACCTACACCCTCACGTTCTTCTACGGGCGGTACCGCTATGAATCTGCCGTAGAGGCGGCATAACACAAAACACAGACGCACACCTTCGGAGAAACAGGAAGCTTTGAAACGGACGGTTGGATGGAAGGAGCGCTTTTTATGAAAAAATATGGATGGAGTTCCCTGATGCTCTGCGTGCTTCTGCTGCTTGGCGGCTGCGCGAAGGAGCAGGAGGCAGCGGTCCAGCCGCCGGAATTTCCGCTTGACGAGCAGACAGTTTTCGATGCGTTTGAAGACGCGGGCTTTTCCGTGATCCTGTCGGAGGAGGACACGGAAGCGCAGCCCGACCGGGTGCGCGTCACGCTGCGAGACCCCGAGAGAACTTACGCCGAGGGCGGCGGTCATATACTGGTCGCGTCCGTTCTGACTGCCAATACGGAGCAGGGACGGGCGATGACGCTCTCCTATTGGGGAGACGAGAAAGCAGCGCCGGCTGCAAATCTGGACGACTGGAAAAAGCAGCTGGGCTTAGCCGAGACGTTTTACGGGCTAAAATCGGGCGTGCTGTATGGGGCGCTGTCCGGGATGCAGGTCGATGGCGAGAACATCAAGCTGGAAGCGGCGGTGGACGGCGGGTACTGCCGGGTGACGTATTGGGAAGAAAAAGCGTGGCTGAACATCTATCTCACGCCCTCGCGCGAGGCAGCGGCGCTGCTTCTGGATGCGCCCAGGTGCCAGGTGGTGCTCCGGACTTTCTGGACGACGGACGACCAGGGGCGCTATACTACCGTGTTCCAGCCGTACATGAAGGCGTGCGCTGGCAAGAGCAACGAAGAGAGGGCGCGCAGCGTGTATTACGAGGAGTCGTACCGCGCGTATTATGACGGCTTTTCCAGTCTTGTGACGCAGGACTGCATCGAAACGTGGATGACGAACCGGGAGCCTTTTAAATACGACAAGCTTGCGCTGGAAAACGGCTGCACAATCACGCCGGGCGAGGCGAAGTTCGAAATTTGCGAGCTGTATGACGACGCGGTGACATACTCGTTTGAGCTGCCGCTTACCATCACGCAGGACACCGGCGAAACCAGTGAGCGGACCCTTACCGGTCAGGTGCAGCTGAACCTTGTACAGAATCAGGTCTCAAAAATTACCTACGATGCAATGGATCTGTTTCCGGAGGGGAAATAGATATGGCGCTGGTATTCGATGATCGATATCAGCCGCGCGAGGAAAGCGCCGAGGCGCTGCAAAGGCTGTTTGACGTCTGTTTTGATTCTGCCGATACGTTTTCTCTGTCTCGCGCCGCATGGGCAAGGCAGGATCATACGTTGGAGCGGGCGCTGGAGCCGTATGTGCTGCGGCGGCTTCGGACGACGCGGTGGTTCTGCTACTATACGGCAAACTCCAATCCGCAGCGCATTGCGCTTTACCCGCTGAACGAGCAGACAAAAAGCATCCTGCGCGCGCAGTATCGCGGGCTGTTTCTGGAGGATTGGAGCGGGAGACTTCCGCGCTGGGTTCCGTCGATGGAAGATCTGTGCTTTTTCAGAAACGGAACGCTTCTGCTCGGAACGGTCTCACATGAGCGCATCTGCATGGCGTATCCGGAAGACGGCGAGCTTGCGCAGCGCTTCCGGGACGCAATCCGTGGCTGGGGAGAATCGGACGATCTGGAACAGGAGCATATCATGCTGCCGGAGACTTAGGGCAACACCGCGCAATTGCGTCTTTGCGCTTCGTCGGATCTTTTCCGCCAATTCTGCGGTTTGAAAAGTTTGAAATACATACAGTATTCCTGCACTTTCCAAACCTTGACTTGACGAAAAATCTCTCGCCGAATCTGCTTGCCGAATTGTGCGGTGCTGCCTTAGACAAAAACCGCATCCACCGTCGGTGGATGCGGTTTTGTGTTATTCGGAAGGCTCCTGCTCATGAAGAGGCTTGCCGGATTGCAAGGCTTCGTGTTCCTTTTGCAGCTCCTCGTGAAGCTCTAACGAATTCCAGCCCTGATTCGTCTCGGTCAGCACCGCTTTAAGCGGAACCGCGGGCAGACGCGAGGCTCTGAGCAGCGACAGAAAGGCGTTTACCATCGGCTGCGAGAAGCCGCACAGAACCAGCATCAGCTCCGGAAAGCCTTCTTCGTCGTAGACGCTCTCAAAGGTCCCGAGGCTTCCTGCAAACGAGCCGAGGCTTTGCAGATACTCCCGCTTTTCCACCGGACGGACCTTCACGCCGAGCTTCATCGCCGCCATGCGGAGCTTTGCAAGGTGCTTTGCCGGAAAGTTATAGGCAAGAATCAGCTGTGTCATGTTGGCACCTCCTGCGGCTTGCGAAGGAAACCAAAGTAGACGATCATTGCGGCAATTGCCCAGAAGTAGACCATCATATACGGCTCTTCGAAGATGTTTTCAAAGAAGCAGTGGACCAGCACGCCGCAAAGACCGCTGAACATGCCGGCGACGAGCGGATAATTGCGGCTCAGCTTCTTTTTCCACTGCGCGCCCGTGCGGCAGATGCTCCGGCAGGAGGTTGCGATCATGCCGAGCTGCATCAGAACGAACGCGCCCAGCCCCAGATAGCCGGTTTCCACCATCGTTTTGAGATAGTAGTTGTCGATATAGAAGTACTGAATGTAGTCCAGAACCTTATTTTGCACGGCGACCGCGCCGCCGAACATGCCGTGCCCCACACCGGTCCAGACGCCGTTTGCTTCCAGAAGCTCCAGACCCAGCGCCCATCTGCCGCCGCGTCCGCCGTTGGTGTTGGCGTCGACGAAATCCTGCGTGAACAGAAAGCCGATGCGCGTGCGCACAAACGGAACCAGCACCAGAAGCACCAACCCCGCCGCCAGCGGCAGGAAAAGCCTGCGGTCGACAAGCAGGATGAACAGCACGATCGAAAGAGCCATTGCCACCCACGCGCCGCGCGACATCGTAAACAGGCAGGCAAAGCACATGCTGAACGCCGCGACCCACGCGAGGACCTTATATTTCGGCTTTTCCGCGTAGTAGGCGAGCGCTGCCGTCATCGGAACGAACATGACCATGAAGTCGCCCATGATGTTGGGGCTGCCGAAGATCGAGTAGACTCTTGTGCGCACTGCCGTCTCCGCCTGCGCAACCCAGCTGGCAGGCATAGGCGCCTTGGTGATATACTGATAGATGCCGTGCAGCGAGAGGATCAATGAAAGCCCCACCAGCGTCAGATAGAGCGTCATGCAGTCGCGGTCATTGCGGATGAGCCGCGTGACGAGATAGAACCACAACAGGTATTGGCATGTTGCACGGAAGCCCGCAATCTGAATGGAAAGATACGGGCAGACGACGCACAAAAGCACGAAGCAGACCGTGAGGAAAACTGCCACCGGGAAATCGAGCGGGTTGAGCTTCGGGGCAATAGGGGACGGCGCTTTTTTGCGCTCCCAGATCAGCCAGACAATGCACAGCAGCAGCAGCGCCTCGTCCCAGACCGAAGAGACGACCGGAATTGCCAGCACATCGCGCAGCACATAGTCAATCAGAACGTAAAGCCCGATGGCGAAGAGCAAAATTGCCGTCATACCGCCACGAAACAGCCAGCCAAAGATGCGGCTGCTGC
>DPCD01000163.1:4960-12649 GCA_003516765.1 Clostridiales bacterium
TGCTGCGCCCGCAGGTAAAAACGCCGCGGTATACCCGGTAGAGAACGGAGCTTTCTACCCAACGGGCGGTCGATTTGCGTGCACACAGACGTTCGTTGCAATCGGAAAGCAGGTGCTTTGTGCGGCTTTCGTCAATCTGCACTGTGCCGGACGAGAGGCAGCGGTGCAGAAAAGCGGCGAGCTTGCTGCTTTCCCAGCAGACGGAAATTCCGCGGCGCACGCGGCTGCCGTCTGCCACGCGGGAGAACCATGCAAAAATCGCAAGCGCCCACCGGCAGAGAAAGCAGCCCTGCAGCAGGTTACCCATTGTCTGCCTCCATGTCGGAAATGATGCCGGTCAGCTCAAACTCGCTGGTTTTGAGAATGTATTCATAGCCTACGCGCACCTCCTGGCTGCCGACAGTCCAGACTTTGCCGGAGAAGGCTGCGGTCGCCTTGACGGTGACGCTGAGATCGACGTGACCGAGTGTGCGGATGGAGGAGACTGCCTCGCAGCCGGTGACCTCGGCAGAGACGAGCTTGGCATTGTTGACAAGCTGCTTGCCGATCTGCGTCTCGGCAAACTGCGCGACCTCGGCGGGCTGGTCCTCAAAAAGAACGGTGAAGGTCATCTCATGCGTGTTGTCGGAAACCGAAGCCGCCGCTTTTTTGCCGACGAGCTTCCAGCCCACAGCCGCTATGATGGCGATAACGAGAACGATCACCAGAAGGTCAATCAGATTGATTTTGCCGAACAGACGACCCTTTTCATCAATAATTTTCATACGTGCCTCCAGTTACTTGGGATTTGGTTGATTCTGCATGGAAAATAGACTATAATAATACAGCCTGTGTGCCGGAAAAAACCGGCGCTCCCGATATTTTATCCCAAAACAGCAAAAGAAACAAGAGCCAGTTTCGGCTTGAGAGGTTTTTATGAAGATTATCCATCTGATTTCCGGCGGCGACGTCGGCGGGGCAAAGACGCATGTGCTGTCGCTTCTGGAAGGACTCGGCAGAACGCAGACCGTGCGCCTTGTATGCTTCACGGCGGGCGCGTTCGCAGACGACGCAAAAGCGATGGGCATCGACACGCTGGTGCTGGATGGCGGCGTCAGAAGCAGCATCCGCGCGCTCGAGCGCATGATTCAAGAAGAACGCTTTGATATTGTCCACTGCCACGGCTCGCGCGCGAATATGATCGGCGCGATTTTAAAGAGGACCATCAACGTCCCGACGGTCACGACCGTCCATTCGGACTACCGGCTCGACTATTTGGGAAGACCCTTCCACCGCCTCACCTACGGCACGATCAACACCATCAGCCTTCGCATGTTCGACTATCACATCGGCGTGTCCGACGCAATGGTGCAGCTGCTCATATCCAGAGGCTTTAATCCGCAGAAGCTGTTTTCGATTTACAACGGCGTGGCGTTTCCGCCGGAAAAGCCGAGCCTTTCGCGCGGAGAATACCTCGAAAGCCTCGGCGTAAGCTATGATGAAGACACCGTCGTTTTCGGCATTGCCGCGCGCCTGAATCCCGTCAAGGACATCGCGACGCTGATTCGCGGCTTTGCCGGCGCGTGCAAAAGCTGCCCGAATATCCGCCTTATTATTGCGGGCGACGGCGAGGAGCGGCAGATGCTGGAAAGACTGGCAAAGGAAACCTGCCCGGCGGGAAGCGTTGTGTTTGCCGGCTGGGTGAAGGACACGGACAGCTTTTACCATGCCATCGACGTCAACATGCTGACGTCTCTTTCCGAAGGCTCGCCGTATGCGCTGGTCGAGGGCGCGCGGATGCGCTGCGCGACAATTGCGACCAGCGTCGGCGGTATTCCCTATATGATGGAGTCCGGCGTGACGGGACTTTTGTTTACGCCGCGTGACGTCGAGACGCTGACAAGCTATATGGTAAGGCTCGTCGAGAACCCCGCGTTCCGGAGAAAGCTCGGCGAGAACTTCTATGAAAAGGCAGAGCAGGTTTATTCTGCTGAAGCGACGGTCCGGCACCAGCTGGATATTTACAGGACCATTCTCCGACAGACGGCGCGTCCGAAGGAAAAACGCCGCGGCGTCATGATCTGCGGCGCCTACGGCAAGGGAAACGCCGGAGACGAGGCAATTCTGAAAGCAATCTTGCGCCAGCTGCAGCACATTGACCCCGACATGCCGGTCTGCGTGTTGTCGCATAACCCGAAGGCAACACGGCTGACGCACCACGTGGGCGCGGTGTATGTCTTCAATCCGTTCTCGTTCCTTCCGGTCATGCGCCGCACAAAGCTCTATATCTCGGGCGGCGGCAGCCTCATTCAGAACCAGACAAGCACCCGCAGCCTCAACTATTATTTACTCAGCATCCGCCTGGCAAAGCTCACCGGCAACCGCGTTCTGATGTATGGCTGCGGCATCGGACCTGTCAGCGGCGAGGGCTGCCGCAAAAGCGCCGCGCGCGTCATCGACCGGAACGTCGACGCCATCACGCTGCGCGAGGATCTGTCTGCGCAGGAGCTGAAAACGATGGGTGTGACGAAGCCGAAGGTCTATGTGACGGCAGACCCCGCGCTTCTTCTGGAAGCGGGCTCGGAGGGCGCGGTCGATGGGTTCCTGCTCGGCAATAACATAGACCCCGCCGGGCGCTATGCGCTTTTCGTGCTGCGCGAGTGGCAGGGGTTTGCGGCAAAAAAGCAGGCGTTTGTGCAAAGCGCGAAGCATGTCAAAGAAGCCTATGGTTTAACGCCCATCTTCTTTGCGCTCGAACCGGGCAGAGACCTTCCGCCCAGCCGGGAGGTTGCGCGGGAACTGCCGTTCGAGTGCCCGATGCTTTCCGCGCCGGCGGACGAAAAGCTGATCATTGGTATGATGAAAAAGATGCAGGTTGTCGTCTCCATGCGCCTGCACGCGCTGATTTTCGCGTCCAGCGTCGCAGCGCCGCTCGTCGCCGTGTCCTATGACCCGAAGGTTACGGGTTTCATGCACTACATCGGACAGAAGCACTGCGTGTATTTTGAGGACGTGACGGCAGAAAACCTCTGCGCGCTCATTGACGGGGCGCTCACCGAGCGCAGTGAATACAGCGTCGACAGATTGCGCGCACTTGCCGCGCAGAATGAAGAAATTGCGAAGGAGCTTCTGGAGGAACCGATATGAAGCAGATTGTTTGTCTGGCAACGTCCCCGTGGTACCCGATTCCGACCCGCAAGCAGCAGGTCATGAGCCGGATGCCGGACGCGGAGATTTTATACTTTGACCCTTCGGCGACGATCATCGCGCCGCTGCGCGACAAAAGCACGAAGCCGCTCATGACGGCGTGGAAGCAGCCCGGTGAAAAGGTCCGGGACAATATCACGGTCTATCGGCTGCCGCCGGTGCTGCCGTTTTTCTACAAGTGCCGCGCCATCAACCGCATCAACCAGAAGCGCATTGCGCGCTTTGTGCGGGAAAAGATGAAAGAGCACGGCTTTTCCAAGCCGCTTCTGTGGGTCTACTCCCCGGTGACGGTCGACTGTGTGGACCTGATTGCGCATGAAGCCCTGGTCTATGACTGCGTGGACCGGCACTCGGCATACGGCGGGCTGATGAATCCGGCGCTGGTCGACGCGATGGAGCTGGAGCTTGCTGCAAAGACAGACATGACGTTTGCGACGGCAGCGTCCTTGGCAGAGCGCCTGAAAGCTGCGCAGCCGGAGGCGGAGTTTATTCCGAACGGGGCGAATTTCGAGCGGTTTTTTGAGGCATCGAAGCCGCAGCCGGTGCCGGAGGATATGCAGAAGATTCCGCACCCGATCTTCGGCTTTGTCGGCGCGCTGCAGACCTGCATCGAGTATGGCTTCGTGGAGGCGGCTGCGAAGGCGAGACCTGATTGGCAGTTTGTCTGGATCGGAAACGAGAAGCCGGGCGCAGATTTAAGCGCGCTGCGCGCTATGAAAAACGTGCATTTTCTTGGCGTCAAGCCGAATGCGGAGCTTCCGAAGTATCTGGCGCAGTTTGACGTGTGCCTGAATCTCTTTGACGCGGGACCTTTGAGCAAGGATGTGAGCCCGCTGAAGTTCTATGAATATCTGGCGACGGGCAAGCCGATTGTTTCCACGCGCCAGCCCGATCAGGTGCTGCAGTTTGCCGACATCATTCACATTGCGGACGATGCGAAAAGCTTCGAGGCGGCGTGCGAGGCGGCGCTGGAAGACACACAGCCCGAGCGGACGCAGCTTCGCATCGAGGCGGGCAGAAACAGCTCGTGGGACGCGCGCGTGGGCGAGATTTGCGCGGTGCTGCGCAAAAAGGGAATCCTGTAACAAAAGGGGAGTGCCGGGCGGCACTCCCTTTCGTTATTTGCTTGCCGTCCGGCTGCACGAGGTGCAGCTTTCCGCGGGCGGGATGCAGGTATCGTTCTTGCCGGGGAAAAAGGCGTCCATCGGGAAATCAATCTGGCTGAACACCTCACAGGGATTTTCGTCCGCCGCACCGGAGACATTCGGGCAGCTTTTGGTGGGGATGCAGTAGTCGAAGGTTGGAATGAGCAGCTGCGTGCCGCGCTCCAGGCGGGCGATGGAGAACTGACCGATGGTAACAAGCAGACGCTTGCATTCGCCGCCCAGCACCAGCTCCTCTTCGAAGCAGTCGAGAATGCCCTGCGGAATCTGGGGGGTGTCGGTCGCGCAGCAGTTGCAGGCGCAGACCTCCTGTACGCGCGAGCCGAGAATCATCGGGTCGACAATCTCGACGATTGCTTCCGGGGCGCTTGCCTCCTGTAAGCCCTTTTTGCACAGGCAGTTTTTGTAGCTGCGGCTGGAATAGATTCTCGCCGTCGTCTCGCCGCCGAAAAGAACCAGACGCTTGGAGAAGACGGCAAGCCCCGTGATGGTGCAGGGACGCCCTGCCTGCATGACGGCGTCGGCAATGACGCGGTAATAGTAGGTGATGTCCACGGTGTAGTACCCGGCAGAGTAGGGAACCGGGTCGAGCTGGATGGCGACGTGCATGAGCTCGACAAACCGCGCCTTTGCGCTGACCGCCTTGTCGAGCGTACACTGCGACTCGACGGTTAAGTACACATGCAGATCTTCGATGCAGTCCTTTGCCAGACAGCTGTCGGTAATCTTATCGGTATGCACGCAGACCGCCTCGCGGATGCCGCTTAAATCGCAGGCAGGCGTGCTACGGGTCGTATCAGACATACGGATAACCTCCTTTAATATGACTTTCACTACAGTTTATGCCGAAGGGCAGAAATGTGAAACACACAGAGCGAGTTTTCACGCGCTGCGATGGACAAACGCAGAAGACTATGGTAAAATACTTATATCTATGGCTATATGAGGGAGTGCCGGTATGAAGACGGACATCATGGGAATTACGTTTGACAACGTGACAATGCAGCAGGCGTTGGAGCGGGCAGGAGAAATTCTTGCGGGTGACAAAACCTGCTACGCGGTCACGCCGAACGCGGAGATTGCATACGAGGCTTTGCGGGATGAAAGCCTCCGGGCGCTTTTGAATGAGGCAGACCTTGTTTTGCCGGACGGCGCGGGCGTGGTGCTGGCGTCGAAGATTCTGAAAACGCCGCTGCAGCAGAAGGTTGCAGGCGTCGATTTTGCGGATGGGCTGCTTGGTATGCTGGCACAAAATGGGAAAAGCGTGTATCTGCTCGGCAGCAAGCCCGGCATTGCCGAGCTCGCTGCGGAAAAAATGCGCGAAAAGCATCCGGGGCTTACGATCTGCGGCATGCATGACGGTTATTTCAAGGACGACGCGCCGGTCATTGCGGCGATCAACGAGGCAAAGCCGGATGTGCTTTTCGTGTGTCTCGGCGCGCCGAAGCAGGAGCTTTTCATGAAGCGGCACCAGAACGATCTTTCCTGCAAGCTGATGATCGGGCTCGGCGGGTCTCTGGACTCGTTCGCGGGAACAGTCAAACGCGCGCCAAAATGGATGATCAAAGCGAATCTTGAATGGCTCTACCGGCTTTATAAGGAGCCAAAGCGCTTCGGAAGAATGCTGCGGCTGCCGAAGTATCTGTGGGCGGTTGTGTGCAGAAGAATAAGAGGCTAGAAAACATGGGAAAACTCATTGTATTTGAAGGAACCGACGGCACGGGAAAATCTACCCAGTACGCGCGTGCGTGCAAGCGGCTCGAAGCGCAGGGCGTCCGGTTTCAGAACATCAAATTTCCGCAGTACGACGAGCCGTCGTCCGCGCTGATCAAGATGTATCTGGCGGGTGAATTCGGAAAGGACCCGGACGCCATCAATCCCTACGCCGCGTCGACCTTTTACGCCGTTGACCGGTACGCGGGCTTTGCGCGCGGCTGGAAGGCGTTTTATGACGAGGGCGGCGTGATTGTCTGCGACCGGTATACCACGTCCAACGCCGTCCATCAGGGGAGCAAGCTCGAAGGCGCGGCGCAGGCGGAATTTTTTACCTGGCTCTACGATCTGGAGTATGATAAAATGGGGCT
Source organism: Clostridiales bacterium (assembly GCA_003516765.1). GTDB lineage: Bacteria > Bacillota > Clostridia > Oscillospirales > Oscillospiraceae > CAG-170. The sequence continues at coordinate 11,394 of DPCD01000163.1, forward strand.
TCCGAAGCCGGATCTGGTTCTGTGCCTCGACATGCCGACCGAGCTTGCGCATCTGCTGCGCGAAAAGCGCGACACGCAGGGCGTAGGCGACCGCGACATTCACGAGCATGCCGAGCGGTATCTTGCCCGCTGCCGCGAGACCGCGCGCCTTGCTGCGAAGTACTACGGATGGACGCTCATTTCCTGCGTCAAGGACGGACAGCTTCGCTCGATTGAAGATATTCACGAAGAAATTTACCGGCACATTGCCGCCTGTCTGGAGGACTGAAAATGGTTGTTATGATTCTTGGTTCCGGCTTTGAGCCAGTGGAAGCGATTGCGCCGTGCGACATTCTGCGCCGCGGCGGTGTGGAGGTGCAGCTTGCCGGCATCGGCGGCAGGATGGTCGAAGCCGGGCACGGCGTCACCGTACAGGCGGACTGCGTCATAGAGGAAGCGGATTTTGACCGCGCGGAGATGGTCGTGCTACCCGGCGGGCTCGGCGGCGTGCGGTCAATTCTCGGGTGCAAGACCGCAATGGACGCAGTGGGACAGGCATATGACGACGGAAAGTTCGTCGCTGCCATCTGTGCAGGACCGACCATTCTGGCGCAGCTTCACATCACCGACGGCAAGACGGCAACCTGCTACCCCGGCTGTGAGGCGCAGATGGGAAGCGCGAAGTGCGTGGGCGCGGATGTGGCGCGCGACGGGAAAATTATCACCGGCAGAGCCGCGGGTGCGGCGCTCGACTTCGGTCTGGAGCTTTTGAAGGCGCTCCGGGGAGAGGAAGCAGCGCGCGAGATTGCCGGAGCGATTGTCTACGAACGATAAAAAGGGGAGGAACCTATGTCCGACCAAAACGAAAAAAATCTCCATCAGCCGGAGGAAGGGCAGGATGATTTTTCGTCTATGTCCATCGACGATCTGATTGCATCGACCAAGGAGGAAATTGCCCGCATCGACCAGATGATGGGCACCTCGCGTCTGCCGCAGCAGGAAGATGCGCAGGAGCCGGCGCCCCAGCAGGGCGCGCCGCAGGCGGGTGAGGTGTCTCTGGACGACGAGACGGACGATAAAGCGAAGCCTTCGCAGAGCGAGCCGTTTGAGCCGAAGCTTCCGGAGGAATACGCAGATCTGAGTCTGGACTCCGACGAGCAGCCGGAGCAGGACGAGCAGCCGCAGCGCGCGCATCTGGCGACAGGCGTGAAGGTGCTTTTGTATGTGTGCTGTGTGCTGGCGGCATCGGTGCTGCTGGCGGTGTTCGGCTGGCGGCG
>DPCD01000163.1:12861-14177 GCA_003516765.1 Clostridiales bacterium
GTTCGGCTGGCGGCTGGCAGACGATGTGCTGGCGCTGACCAAGCCGGACGAGGAGATCACCATCACCGTGCCCGAAAATGCAACGGTTGCGGATGTGAGCCGCGAGCTCAAGGAGAAGGGGCTCATCGAATATGAGTGGCTGTTCCGGTTTTACTGCCTGTATTCCCATGCGGAGCGCAAAATTCAGCCCGGTACGTATGAACTCAATCATCTCTATGACTATCACGCGCTGGTCAACGGCATGACGCCGAGCGCGGGTGTGCGGGCGACGACCGAGGTCACCATCCCAGAGGGCTACGAGTGCGAGGATATTTTCGCGCTGCTGGAAGAAGCGGGCGTGGCAAGCGCCGCAGATTTGGAGCAGGCGGCGGCAAACTACGAATTTGACTATGCGTTTTTGCAGGACCTTCCCTACGGCGATAAAAACCGGCTTGAGGGCTACCTGTTCCCGGATACGTATCAGTTCTATCTGAACGACAAGCCGGAGAACGTTCTGGGCAGATTCCTGCGGAATTTTGAAAGCAAAATTACGGACGATATGTATGCGGCGCTGGACGAACTGAATGCGAAGCTGGAAGAGAAAATGCGCGCCAACGGTTTTGAGGAATCGGAAATCGAAAGCGCAAAGCTCTCGTTCCACGATGTGGTGATTGTCGCCTCGCTTGTGGAAAAGGAGACGGCGAAAACGTCAGAAAGCGCGTCGATTGCGTCGGTCATTTATAACCGGCTTTGCAGCAAGCTCTATCCGTGCCTGCAGATTGATGCGACGATTCAGTACGCGCTTGACGAGCGCAAGGAGGTCCTCTCCAACGCCGACAAGGCAATCATCAGCCCGTACAACACCTACACGAACGCGGGGCTTCCGGCAGGTCCGATTGCGAACCCCGGCATAAATTCCATCCGCGCGGCGTTGTATCCGGCGGATACGGACTACTATTTCTATGCGCTGGGAGAAGACGGCGTTCACAAGTTCTCGAAGACGTATTACGAGCACCAGGACTTCCTGGCAAGCCTCGCAGGCGAGACTGCGGACGAGGAAATAGGCGGCGATGCACAACAGGACACGGGCGCAGAAGGCAATGACGCGGATGCGCAGCCGGATGCAGCCGGCACGGAAGACGGAGGAAACGGCAATGGCACGTAAACCGGAGCTTCTTTGCCCGGCGGGCGATATGGAAAAGCTGCAGATGGCGGTTTTATACGGCGCAGATGCGGTCTATCTGGCGGGTACAAGCTTCGGTATGCGCTCGTTCACCGGAAATTTTACGCCTGAGCAGCTGCCGCAGGCAATCGCGTTTGCCCACGAGCACGGCGTG
>DPCD01000163.1:14385-14552 GCA_003516765.1 Clostridiales bacterium
CATGTGACGGTCAATACCATGCCGCGCAACGATGAGGCAGCCGCGCTTCCCGCGTGGCTTGAGCAGCTCGACGCGGCAGGCGCGGACGCACTGATTCTGGCAGACCTCGGCGCATTCACGCTGGCTGGAAAATACGCGCCGCACTGCGAGCGGCACATCTCCACCCA
>DPCD01000163.1:14798-15049 GCA_003516765.1 Clostridiales bacterium
TACGTCTGCGCGCAGAGCTGGTTTGACCTCGGCGCGACGAGAGTCGTGCTGGCGCGGGAACTGAGTCTACCGGAGATCATCACCATTCGCGAAAAGGTCTCGCCGGAGCTGGAGCTGGAAACCTTCTGCCACGGCGCGATGTGCGTGTCGTATTCCGGCAGATGCCTTCTTTCCAACTACATGACCGGGCGTGACTCCAATCGCGGACAGTGCGCCCAGCCTTGCCGGTATCAGTATGCGCTGATGGAGGA
>DPCD01000163.1:15299-16486 GCA_003516765.1 Clostridiales bacterium
TACATCATGAACTCGCGCGACATGTGCATGATCGACCATATGAAGGAGCTGACGGATGCAGGCATCGACTGCTTCAAAATTGAAGGCAGGGCAAAATCGGCGTATTACGCCGCGATTGTCACGGGCGCGTACCGGCACGTTCTGGACGATGTGCTTGCAGGGCGGGAGCCGGATAAGATCTGGCGCGACGAGGTTGAGCATGTCTCGCACCGGCATTATTCCACGGGCTTTTTCTTCGGACAGCCGGGGCAGTACACCGAAAGCTCCCGGTATCTGCGCGACTGGCAGATCTGCGCAGTCGTGGAAAGCTGCGACGAAGACGGAAACGCTGTTCTGAGTCTGCGCAACAAGTTTGCGGCGGGCGACGAGGTGGAGCTGGTCGGACCTGACTGCAAGCCGTTTTCGTGGGTTGCGGGCAGCATGCAGGATATGGACGGCTTGCCGCTTACGGAGCCGAGAACGCCGCAGATGCGCTTTCGGGCGAAGCTTCCAAAACAGGTTCCGGCAATGAGCTTCGTGCGGCACGCGGTGGAGCTGTCCGGAAAATAGAATTTTTTGTAAAATTGCGACTTAACGGTTGACATTGTCGCAGTTTGTGATAAAATATTTATAATATTGGTTTTTGCGATGACGAACCGAGCAGGACAAAAGCAGCCTGAGCGAGAAGGGGATGGTGCAAGCCCTTCGGCAATGCAGGTCTTGCAGCCAGTTCCGAGCATCCGGAGGACGACTCCGGCGGGCGCTCCCGATACAGAGCAGCTAAGATGCGCGCGAGCGCAATTAGGGTGGTACCGCGATTCACCTCGCCCCTATGACAGTAGGGGCGAGGTTTTATTTTGCCTTGCCCTGCCGCGCGCAATGTTGTTGAAAACTTTTTCGATAGAAGGAGATTTTGTTATGGCACACAAAGCATACGGTCTCAACGAGCTTCGTGAGATGTATCTGAAGTTCTTTGAGTCGAAGGGTCATCTGCGTCTGCCGAGCTTTTCGCTCGTTCCGCAGAACGACAAGTCCATCCTGCTCATCAACGCCGGCATGACGCCGATGAAGCCGTGGTTCACCGGCGAGGAAGAGCCGCCGCGCCATCGTGTGACGACCTGCCAGAAGTGCATCCGCACGGGCGATATTGAAAACGTCGGTCATACCGCGCGCCACGGCACGTATTTTGAGATGCTCGGCAACTTCTC